>NZ_DFRG01000075.1:674-2535 GCF_002378135.1 Thioclava sp. UBA3469 | reverse complement strand
GATCGCGGCATCGTGGTGGCAGCGGCGCATCGCCATCGCATCGGCGGTGCCGCGCGCGAGCAGAACCTCGTCGCGCGTCATCCGGCGCGAGACCTGCGGCAGGCGCATCGTGTCGGCGGTCATGCCCGAGGGGTCGACCGAATAGCTCACCGTCATATCGGGCGCGTCGGCCATCGTCTTGGTGGCCTCGGCCAGCGCCTTTTTGAAGGGATCCGCGGGGTTGTCGGAAGGCTTGCTCATAGCCTCAGATAAAGCATCGCGCGCGTCCGCCCGCAAGAGCCGATCGCGCGAGACGCGCGCAGCAGATCGGCCCGATTTGAGCAGGGCGGGGGCTGGGAAAGTTCCCGCTGCTGGCGCGCGGCATCCGTTCACCTGTGCACATAACGGGCGGGTTGGATGGGCTCAAACAGGGCTTACGTAGAGTTGAACACGAGACGCACGCCTCCCCCTGTGGCCCGACTTCCCCAATCGAGGGCCCCGTGCGACACACCGGACGACATACCCGAAAGGAGTTCGACATGAGCGAGATTTTGAACATCGGCCTGATCGTCGGCACGACGCGCGAAGGGCGCTTCGCTGACCGCGCACTCGAATGGTTCGAGACCAAGATCGATGCGCGCGACGACATGCGCTACGAGGTTCTGGATCTGCGCGAAGCCGCGCTGCCCTTCTTCGACGAGGTGGCTCCGCCTGCAGCGAAGCCCGTGACCAGCGAGAAGGCGCAGGCTTGGGGCGAAAAGCTCAAGGAATTCGACGGGTTCATCGTGGTGACGGCGGAGTATAACCACTCGATCCCGGCCACGATCAAGAACGCCTTCGACTATGCGTTTGAGGGCTGGCGTCGCAAGCCGCTGGGCACCCTGGGCTATGGTGGCGTGGGCGCTGCCCGCGCGGTCGAGCATCTGCGGCTCGTCGCGATCAATTTCGGCATGGTCCCGGTCGCGGGCGCGGTCAGCATCGGCGGTGCGGATTTCGTGAAAGCCGCGCAAGGCACGCCAATCGCGGAGCTGGGCGATCACCTGGACGGTCCGGCGAAAACGCTGCTCGACGACATGGCGTTCTGGGGTCAGGCCGCGAAGCTGGCCAAGGGCGAGACAGAAAATCGTCAGGCCGCGTGATCCAAACGGATCTGCCACACGTAGTAGTAGAGTAACGAGTTTGCCCGGCCCCCGCGCCGGGCGTTTTTATGCGCGGCTTAGCGCGACCGAAGTTACTGGAACAGCCCCGTGCAGATCATCGGCATCCAATCCGCGTGCAACGTGCTGAGCGGGAAGGCGCGGCGATCCTGCGAGCCCTTCGCGGTCTGGCCGCGCCGCGTCATGACGTAATCGCCATTGAGCAGGTTCACGTCGCAAGTGCCGGTATCCTCGGGATCGATCCGGTCGTAATAGCGGTAGCTGTAGCCCGAGACGACGAAGCCGCCATTGCGCCACGCGATGGAATAGGCGCTTTCCCACGGGGTGCGCCCGATCCCGATCTGTTCGGAATGCAGCTTGAACGCGCTGTCGGAAAGCGACTCGAGCGCAGGCGTCTGCCCGCCCATCTGGCCCGAAAAGACCACCCGTTCGATCGTCATCTCGCGTTTCAGCCCGAAGGTCGGGTCACCAAGATAGATCACCAGATCGGCCGCATCCGCGCCGTTCTGCACCAGCATCGCCGCATCCTGCGTGCCGTCGCCGTTCCAGTCGCCAGTGAGGGCTGCGAAAATCTCGCCATCCTTGGGCGCCTCTTGGGCTGCCGCCGCGAAGGGCAGCAGCGCCGCGAGGAGCGCGCCCCGGATCGCGAGGCGCGAGATCACGAGGCGATCGCGGCCGCCGATTCCGGCAGTTCCTCGTCGAAGAGGCGCTGGTAGAACTCGGCC
>NZ_DFRG01000075.1:0-327 GCF_002378135.1 Thioclava sp. UBA3469 | reverse complement strand
AGCTCGTCGCACTTGTTCAGGAAGCTCAGACGGAACGCATAGCCGATATTGCCGAAGATGCGCGCGTTTTGTGCCCAGGCGATCACCGTGCGCGGCGACATCACTGTCGAGAGATCACCATTCATGAAGGCGGTCCGGCTGAGATCGGCCACGGTCACCATCTGGCTGATCGTCTTGCGCCCGGCCTCGGTGTTGTATTGCGGGTTCTTCGACAGAACGATCGCGACCTCGGCGTCATGGCTGAGATAGTTCAGCGTCGAGACCAGCGACCAGCGGTCCATCTGACCTTGGTTGATCTGCTGGGTGCCGTGATAGAGGCCGGTCGTG
>NZ_DFRG01000197.1:0-10539 GCF_002378135.1 Thioclava sp. UBA3469 | reverse complement strand
GCAGGCGCCACGCCCACTCCGCGAGCGTCTGAGCATCGAAGAGGTTCGTCACGAGCGCCGCCGCCCCGACGCCCAGAAGCGAGCCCGACATGGAGCCGATATTGGCCCAGCTCCCCGTCAGGCCGCGTTTCTTCAGGGGCGCAGTCTCGACAAGATATGTGGCCGAGGACGAGAACTCCCCGCCGACCGACAGGCCCTGCAGCAGCCGCACCAGAACCAGAAGCGCCGGCGCCAGAACGCCGACCTGCGCATAGGTCGGCAATATGCCCAGAAACAGCGTCGGCATCGCCATCATCACGACCGAGATCTGCATCGTGCGCGCGCGCCCGTAGCGGTCGCCGAACCAGCCGAACACCGCTGCGCCAAGCGGGCGCATCAGGAAGCCGGCCGCGAAAATCCCGTAAGTCGCGATCAGGCCCGCGGTCGGATCGTTGGACGGAAAGAAGACCGGGGCGATGACGCCTGCAAGATAGCCGTAGAGCGCGAAGTCGTACCATTCGACCACGTTGCCGATGAAACCGGCCATGATCCGATGCCGAAGCTCTGCCGGTTTTGCTGTGCTTCCGTCCGGTGCCATGGTCGGGCCTCGCGATTTTCTTTTTATCTTCGCGACATAGGTAGCCTTTTCTTCGGGCTGGACGCAAATCGCGACGCCTGAAACCCAAATCGCAGGGACAGCTCCGCGCCCGGCGGTCTCACGGCATCTGCGCTACGGTGGTCAGATCGAGGTCCAAAGCCGCGACCAATCCTTCTGGCGTGAATTCGCGCGAGAAGCTGCCGCCGAGCGAGGTCGACACGGTGAGTCGGCAAAGCGACGTGCCGAACCCTTTGCTTTCACTCTTGCCGGATCCCGCTTCGGTGACGCCGGGCTCTTTCCATGCAAGTCGGAAGCGCCCGTCCTCGATCACGGCGTTTATTTCGACGCCATGACCTTCCCGCGAGAGCCCCCCATATTTCACCGAATTCGTCGCAAGCTCAAAGAGCACAAGCGTCAGCGGCGTGATCGCAGCAGGGCGCACCTGAATATCCGGAAGCGAGGTCTGAACGCTCACCCCTTCGCTGAAGGGTTTCAGGATCGTGCTCACGAGATAGGAGAGCGGCATGCCATCGGGTTGTTCGCCCGAGGGGTCGTTCACCGTCATCGAGTTGAGCGACGCGATGGCGTGAAGGCGGCTGCGCATCTCTCTACTGAGTTGCTCCGCGCTGTCTGCCTGCCGCGCGGCGACGGCAATCAGGGACGCGGCCACGGCGAAGGCGTTGCCGACCCGGTGGCGCATCTCGGACAGGAGCAGTCTCTGCTGCTCCGCCAGTTGATGCTGCAAGGTGATGTCGCGCGCGATCTTCGACGCGCCGACGACTTGGCCATCGGCATCTCGCACGGGCGAGACGGTCAGAGACACCGGAACGGGGCTGCCATCCTTGCGCTGGCGGATCGTCTCGTAATTGGCGATCCGTTCGCCGCGCCGCAGACGGGCGATGAAATCGACCTCCTCATCCATCCGGTCGTCGGGAAAGATGATCGTGATCGGCTGACCGATGGCTTCTTTGGCAGTGTAGCCGAACAGGTTTTCCGCGCCGCGATTCCAGCTCAGGATGATGCTGTTGAGGTCCTTGGTGACAATCGCATCTTCCGAGCCTTCCACAATCGCAGCCAAATGCTGTTGGATGCTTTCTGGTGAGTCCATGACAGGTCTGGCCTCCGTGCTCCTCGGGGGACACACATACTAAAAGGTGCATATCAAGTATAGCCCATCGCGGTCGGGGCGGGAGCGCGCGCGATGACTTTGAAAAATCACATCATTTCGCAGGGGGCAGCGGCGGCGCACTCACGGTCGTTCCAGAACGAAATCCGGAACGATGCCGCAGGAGGCGATGGCCGCCTGCGCGTCTTCGCCGCCGAAGAAACCGTATCCCGCGATCAGGGCAGAGCGAATTCCGGTCGCCTGTGCGCCGAGAATGTCGGTGTGCAGGCTGTCGCCCACCATCAGCACGCGCGCAGGATCGACCGGACCGAGACGCGCGAAGGCGATGTCGTAGATATTGGTGAAAGGCTTGCCGTAGAACTCCGGCGCCACACCCGTCGCATCGGCGAGCCTATGCGCGAAGTGACCCGGCTCCTGCGAGAAACCGACCTCACGGGGGGCGACGATATCGGGATTGCCGACCCAGACCGGGCGCGGGTTGTCGCGGATGGACGCTTCGAGCAGGTCTTGCCGCTCTTCGGTCCAATCCGCCGCGCCGATCAGCAGGAACCCTTCGGCTGCATCATAGGCGGCACGGTCTTCGGCGAGCCATGTCACGTCGAACTGATCCAGCTCGTCATCGCCTGCCGTGTCGCTCGCCATCAGGCCCCATGCGCGGGAAGGGGCTTCGCGCAGCGCCGCGACAATGGCGGTGCGGCTGGTGACGACATCCTCGGGCGCGAAGTCATAGCCGAGCCGTGTGTATTTCCGCATCAGGCTGTAATGCGGCACGCCCGCCGCGTTCGACACGACCATCACCCGCTTGCCCTGCGCTTGCAGCGTCGCGACGCGCTCGGGCGTGCCCTCGATCGCGGTCTCGCCGATATTGAGCACGCCGAACGCATCGAGCAGGAACACGTCGAACAGATCGGCAAGCTCCGAAAGGTCGCGGGCCATCTGGCTTGTCGTGCCCGCGCCGGGGGAGGGAAGTCGGTGGCGCGCGCGCTCATAGGCTGCGAGCGCTTCCTGCGCGGTCATTGTCATCAGAGGATCGTTCCTTGCACCTTCGCCGATATCCGTTCGCTTACCACTACTGCGGCAAGGATCACCAGCAGGTTCAGGCGTGCGGCGCGCTGGCATTCCTGCCCTTGTCAGAGGCGTCACTTCGCGAGCAACACCTCCACGGCGTTCTCGCGCAGCGCCTCTTTCAGATCGGCCGGCGGTGCGCGGTCCGCCACCACCGAGGCGAGCGCGCCTAGCGTGGCGGCGCGGGTGAAGCCGTGAATGCCGAATTTCGACCCGAGGATCAGCAGCATTCCGGCCTGCGCCTGAGCGAGCATCACGCGCTTGATCGCGGCGAAGCCCGGAATGGTCTCCGACACGCCCTCGATCGAGAGCGCTGTGGCCCCGATCACCGCCCGGTCGACATGATGGCGCGACAGGAATTCGAGCGTCTCTTCGCCCACGACCGCCGATTCCGTCGGCAGGTAATTCCCCGGGGCAAGGATCACCTCCGCCCCGTCGCTTCCGCCTAGAAGCATGGCGATGGGCAGGGAATTGGTGATGACGCGGCAGGGCGTGCCTGCCATGGCGAGAAACCGGGCCATCTGCTGCGTGGTCGAGCCGGAGTCGATCATCAGCGTTTCGCCGGGCGCGACCTGCGCGGCGGCCATGTGCCCGATCCGCTCGCGTTCCTGAAACTGGTCGCGTTCGCGCTCGTCCAGCGTCGGATAGTGCCCCGGATGGGGGCGCGAGGCACCGCCATGCGCGCGGTCGATCAGCCCCTTCTCTTCGAGCGCATCGAAGTCGCGCCGGATCGTTTCTGTCGAGACGCCGAACTGCGCCGCGAGTTGCGAGATGCGCAGGTGGGGGCGCAGCTTCAACTCGAACAGGATCTGCTCGCGCCGGTCGCGTTTGCGCAGTCGCTGTCCCTCTTGTTTCACGCTCGCATCCATCGCTTTTCCCGAAGGTGAGAAACCTCACCGAACTTTAAAATTGATGTGGCCTATGCCGCATAAATTCAAGAAAAATGTTGCGAAACCCACATTTTGATGCAGTTTAACGAGGTAGAACCGCGTGTCCTTGGAGGACTTCCGAAGCCAAACGCGGGATTTGGGAGAGCTTATGATCTATTTCCTGATCAATCTCGCGGGCGCGGTGGCGCTGCTGCTCTGGGCGGTTCGTTTGATCCGCACCGGGGTCGAGCGCGCTTTCATGGCCTCGCTGCGCCAATTCCTGCGTCGCACGGCAGGCACGCGGATCAGTGCGATGGCGGCGGGGACGGGGGCGGCGATGCTGCTGCAAAGCTCGACCGCCGTCGCGATCCTGACTGCTGGTTTCGCCGCGAGCGGGACATTGGCTGCCGTGTCGGGTGTGGCGCTGGTGCTGGGCGCCGATCTGGGCTCGTCCATCGTGGCGCAGATCCTGCTCTCGCCGATCCATGTTCTCGTGCCCGCGCTCCTCGTGATCGGGGTGACGCTGTTTCTCAAATCAAAAGCCCGGCGACCGCGCCAAGCGGGGCGCATCTTCGTGGGGCTCGCGCTGGTGCTGCTCTCGCTGGGTCTGATCGGCGAGGCGACGGCGCCCCTGCGCGACAGCGAACTGGTAGACGCGGTGCTGACCCGGCTGGGCAGCGATCTCGTCTCGGCTTTCGTGCTCGGGGCTTTGTTGACATGGGCGATGCATTCCTCGATCGCGGCGGTCTTGATGTTCGTGACCTTCGCGGGCCAGGGCCTTTTGCCGGGGACGGGCGCTGCGGCGATGGTGCTGGGTGCGAACCTCGGTGGGGCGATCATCCCGGTGATGCTGACGCTGTCGGCAGATCCGATTCCACGCCGGATCATGGTCTCGAATTTCGTCCTGCGCGGGGGCGGGGCCGCGCTGGTGCTGATCGGTCTGATGGCCTTCCCGCATGCGCTCGACTTTCTGGGCGCGACGACAGCGCGGCAGGTGATCAACCTGCATCTGGTCTTCAACCTCGGCGTCGCGATCCTGTCGCTCCCGCTGATCCCTGGGGTGTTGCGCCTTGCCGAGGCGGTCGTGGTCGAGCGCAAGGACCTGTCGCCCTCCCGGATTACCGCGCTCGATGAAAAGGGGCTGGGGGACGCGGGTCATGCCCTTGGCAATGCGGCGCGCGAGTTGCTGCGCATGGGCGAGCAGGTCTTGGAGATGCTGCAGCCGGCGCTCGGTCTTTTCGTCCGTTGGGACCCGGAGGTCGCCGCCCGCATCAAGCGCAACGAGAGCGAAGTCGATCGGATGCATTACGAGATCAAGCTCTATGTCGCGCGGCTAAACGAGACGCGGCTGAGCACCGAACAATCCCGGCGCGCGATGGAGATCGCGATGGTGGCGAACCATCTCGAGGATGCGGGCGATCAGATTTCGACCAATCTTGTCGATCTCGCGCAGCGCATCCACGAACGCGGCCTGACCTTCTCGGAAGAAGGGCTGCGGGAGCTGACCGATTTCCATGACCGCGTCACTTCGAACACGCGTCTGGCCCTAAACGTTTTGATGTCGGGGGAGATCGACGATGCGCGCCAGCTCGTGGAGGAGAAAGACCGCACCCGCGCCGCCGAGGCCGAGTTGCAGGCGGCCCACCTTGCGCGGCTGCGCGCGAATAACAGCGCCTCGATCGAGACCACGAATATCCATCAGGAAACCGTGCGCGCGCTGAAGCAGATCAATACGGACGTGACCTATGTCGCCTATCCGATCCTCGAACAGGCAGGCGATCTGCGCGCGACGCGCCTGACCGGGTGAGCCGCTCGGACTCGTGCCTTCCTTGACTCAGTTTCCTTGCGCGGAAAGTCGCAACAGCTCTTCACGCAATCTAAGGGCAAGCGGAGACAGGGGCCGACGGCGCAGGCCCAGCAGGTAATAGGACGACACCCGAAATTCTTGCTGGATGCGCAGAACCGCGAAGCCCGCGTTGACGGGCTCGCGGATAAGAAGCTGCGCGACCTCTTCCGAAACGGCAGCCACGGCGTCGCTTTGCGCGAGATAGGCGATGGTGAACAGCAGCGACGGGCTGTTCACGCAGTCGCGCGGCTCGGACAGGCCAAGCGCCGCGAAGGCCTCGAAGGTCGCCTCCCGGATCGGCGCACCGCGCTGTTGCAGGATCCATTCGTAATCTCCCAGTTCGGTCATCGTGACGAAGGGCGAGCGGGCCAGCGGATGATTGGCGCGAACGAGGAACACAACCTTCTCGTCGCGCATCGGCGTGATGTCAAAAAGCTCGCTGTCGAATTCGGGCAGAACCCGGGCGAGGATGAAATCCATCTCTCCCGCCGCGAGATAGCCCAACAGATCGCGTGACGGCAGAACTTCCACGGAGATGTCGCTCTCGGGCGAGGCGCGTTTGACGGCGCGGATCGCGGGCACGAGATAGCCCACCGCAGGGCCGGTCACCGCGCCGATCCGCACGCGCCCGGCATGACCGCTGCGCAGCGCCTCGATGTCGGAGCCCATGCTCTCGAGTTCGCGCAGAACGGCCCGGGCGCGGCGCAACACCGCCAGCCCGATCTCTGTCGGCTCCATGCCCTTGGGCTGCCGGGTAAACAGCGGCGCATCGACCCGGCGCTCAACCTCGGCCAGCATCCGGGACGCGGCCGGCTGCGTCATGGCACAGCTTTCGGCGGCGAGCTGGAGTTGCCCGGACTCGGCGACCGCCCGGATCAGGCGCAACTGCGCCGGTTTCAGCATCAGGTGAGAAAGAGGCATATCACTTTCGGTATGCAGATTGCGTTGAATGTAATTTTATCATCATGCTCCCACATTGCTAGTGTTTCTCCCACGCCCGGTATCGGGCTGCGCGAGGAGGACAGACGGGTCGCGCACCGTCATAGGGAGGACACCATGAAAATCAAAACCGCCGCCGCAGTGCTGGCGATCGGCACCGCTTTGCTCGGTTCCGGGGCTTGGGCCGAAACCGTAGGCATCTCGATGCCGACCAAATCGTCGGCTCGCTGGATCTCTGACGGCAACTCGATGGTCGAACAGTTCCAGGAAGCTGGCTACGACACCGATCTGCAATATGCAGAAGACGATATTCCGAACCAACTCGCTCAGGTCGAGAACATGATCACCAAGGGCGTGGACGTGCTCGTGATCGCCGCGATCGACGGCACGACGCTGTCGAACGCTCTGGCCAACGCGAAGGCCGCCGGTATCAAGGTGATCGCCTATGACCGCCTGATCCGCGACACGCCGGATGTCGACTATTACGCGACCTTCGACAACTTCAAGGTCGGCGTGGAGCAGGCCAATTCGCTGGTGCAGGGGCTCAAGGAGCGTTTCCCCGACACCAAGCCGTGGAATGTCGAGCTGTTCGGCGGTTCGCCGGACGATAACAACGCTTATTTCTTCTATAACGGCGCGATGTCGGTACTGCAGCCGCTCATCGACTCGGGCGATATCGTGATCCCGTCCGGGCAGATGGGTATGGACACGGTCGGCACGCTGCGCTGGGACGGTGCCGTGGCGCAGTCGCGCATGGATAACCTTCTGTCGGCCAATTACACCGACAAGCAGGTGCAGGGCGTGCTCTCGCCTTACGATGGGCTGTCCATCGGCATCCTCTCCTCGCTCAAGGGCGTGGGCTACGGCTCGGGCGACATGAAGATGCCGATCGTCACCGGTCAGGACGCTGAAGTGCCGTCGGTGAAATCGATCCTCGCGGGCGAGCAGTACTCGACCATCTTCAAGGACACCCGTGAACTCGCGAAAGTCACCGTGGGCATGGTCAACGCGATGCTCAAGGGCGGCGAGCCCGAGATCAACGACACCGAGACCTATGACAACGGCGTCAAGGTGATCCCGTCCTACCTGCTCCAGCCGGTGCCGGTGGACAAGTCGAACTGGGAAAAGGTTCTGATCGGCTCCGGTTACTACACCAAGGATCAGATCGAGTAAGCCGGGCCTCCCCGACTTGCCACGCTGGCCGCCCTTCGGGGCGGCCAGTCCCCCCACTCGATTTGACGCCGGAGAGGTCGGATGACCACCCTTCTTGAAATGCGCAACATCACCAAGACCTTTCCTGGTGTGAAAGCGCTCGACGACGTCTCGATCGCGGTCCGCGACGGAGAGATCCACGCGATCTGCGGCGAGAACGGCGCGGGAAAATCGACCCTGATGAAAGTGCTCTCAGGCGTCTATCCCGCAGGCAGCTACGAGGGCGAGATCGTCTATGACGGCGCCGCTGCCGAATTCCGCGACATCCGCGATAGCGAAGATCGCGGCATCATCATCATTCATCAGGAACTGGCGCTCGTGCCGCTCCTGTCGATTGCCGAGAACATCTATCTGGGCAATGAACGCGCCCAGAGCGGTGTGATCAACTGGCAGGAAACCTTCCAGCAGACCGAGGGCCTGCTGAAGAAGGTCGGGCTGCGTGAAGCGCCCGGCACGCTGGTCGACAGCCTCGGCGTGGGCAAGCAGCAACTTGTCGAGATCGCGAAGGCGCTGTCGAAGAACGTGCGCCTCTTGATCCTCGACGAGCCGACTGCGGCGCTGTCGGAATCCGACAGTCAGGCGCTGCTGGATCTGCTGCTGGAACTGAAGGCGCAGGGCGTCACCTCGATCATCATCAGCCACAAGCTGAACGAGGTGAAGCGCGTGGCCGACAGCGTGACCGTGATCCGCGACGGCGCCACGATCTCCACGATCGACGCGCGCGGCGGTGACCTCACCGAAGACCGCATCGTGCGCGACATGGTGGGCCGCGACATGGCGCATCGGTTCCCCGACCGGACCCGTCGTGCGGGCGAGGTGCTCTTCGAGCTGAAGAACTGGAACGTGCGCCACCCCGAACATCGCGACCGCCAGATGATCCGCGACCTGTCGATGCATGTGCGCGCTGGCGAGGTGGTCGGCATCGCGGGGCTGATGGGCTCGGGCCGCACGGAACTTGCCATGAGCGTCTTCGGACGCAGCTACGGGCGCGATATTTCGGGCGAGGTGCTGATCCACGGCAAGCCCGCCGATGTCTCGACCGTCGACCGCGCCATCGCGGCGGGGCTCGCCTATGTCACCGAGGACCGCAAGAGCCTCGGGCTGATCCTCGAAGAGACGATCCAGCGCAACACCAGCCTCGCCAATCTCGGCGCGGTGGCGAAGAACGGCGTCGTCGAGGACTTCCGCGAAACTGAAGTGGCCGAGAAATACCGCCGCGACCTGAATATCCGCACGCCCTCGGTCTTCCAGAAGGTGATGAACCTCTCGGGCGGCAACCAGCAGAAGGTCGTGCTCGCGAAATGGCTCTTTACCGAGCCGGAGGTGCTGATCCTCGACGAACCGACGCGCGGCATCGATGTCGGCGCGAAATACGAAATCTACGGGATCATCAATGAACTGAGCGCGGCTGGGAAGGCCGTCATCATGATCTCTTCGGAGATGCCGGAACTTCTGGGCATGTCCGACCGGATCTACGTGATGAACGAGGGCAGCTTCGTAGGCGAGTTGAACGCCGACGAGGCCAGCCAGGAGCGCATCATGTCCTTGATCGTTAGGGAATAGGGAAAGTCATGGACCAGATCGAACAAGCGAATTCCGAGCCTTCGGGAGGCCTTGGGATCGGCGCCTATATCGCGCGCCACATCCGCGAATACGGACTGCTGTTTGCGTTGATCGCGATCATGCTGTTCTTCCAGATCGTGACGGGCGGCACGCTGCTCAAGCCGGTCAACATCACCAACCTGTTCCTGCAGAACAGCTACATCATCATCATGGCGCTGGGCATGTTGCTGGTGATCGTGGGGGGCAATATCGACCTCTCGGTCGGCTCGGTCATGGGCTTCATCGGGGCGTTCGCCGCGGTGTTGATCGTGTCGATGGACCTGCCGGTCGCGGTGGCGATCCCGGCTTGCCTCGTGATGGGCATGGCGATCGGCGCGGTGCAGGGCTATTTCGTGGCCTATTGGAAAATCCCCTCCTTCATCGTGACGCTGGCGGGGATGCTGGTGTTCCGCGGGCTGTCGCTCTGGCTGCTCGAAG
Organism: Thioclava sp. UBA3469; assembly: GCF_002378135.1. Taxonomy (NCBI): domain Bacteria; kingdom Pseudomonadati; phylum Pseudomonadota; class Alphaproteobacteria; order Rhodobacterales; family Paracoccaceae; genus Thioclava; species Thioclava sp. UBA3469. The sequence continues at coordinate 865 of NZ_DFRG01000197.1, read as the reverse complement.
GCCAATCTATCGGCCCCTTCCCGAAATCGTTTCAGGCGCTGTCGACCGGGTTCATCGCGGATCCGTTCGGCGTGGGACGTCCGAACATGCTGGCACTGGCGGTCGGTGTCGCCGCTGTGGTGCTGCTCGTGTGGCTGGGCCTGCGGGCGCGGTCCCGCGATGCGCGCTACGGGATCGAAGGTGAACCCCTTGGCCTCTTCGTGCTCCGCAATGCGATCGTCGCCGTGGCGCTTCTCTTCGTGACGTGGAAGCTCGCATGGTTCCGCGGCCTGCCGAACGTACTGCTGTCGATGGTGATCCTGACGATCATCTATGTCTTCGTGACCGAACGCACCACGCTGGGTCGCCGGGTCTATGCGGTGGGCGGCAATTCCAAGGCGGCCAAGCTGTCGGGCATCCGCACCGAGCGGCTGACCTTCCTGACCTTCGTGAACATGGGCCTTCTGGCCGCGCTCGCTGGTCTCGTCTTCGCCGCACGTCTGAATACCGCGACCCCGAAGGCGGGCTTCGCGGTGGAGCTCGACGTGATCGCGGCCGTGTTCATCGGGGGCGCCTCGATGTCGGGCGGCTCGGGCAAGATCATCGGCGCGGTTGTCGGCGCTTTCATCATGGGCGTGATGAATAACGGCATGTCGATCCTCGGGATTGGCATCGATTACCAACAGGTCATCAAGGGGCTCGTGCTGCTCGCCGCCGTCTTCTTCGATGTCTACAACAAGAACAAGGAAGCCTGAGATGTTGCTCTCGCAATTGACCCTTGCCGACGGATCGCGCGCCGTGGCCGTGCGCGACAACGGCCCCGCGCATCTGGTTCCGGGTGTCACCTCGACCCGCGATCTGGCGCTGGCCGCCATCGCCGCCGGGC
>NZ_DFRG01000280.1:0-3358 GCF_002378135.1 Thioclava sp. UBA3469 | reverse complement strand
AAGCCCCATTCGTTGTCGTACCAGCTGAGAATGCGCACCATCCGCCCGTCCATCACTTTGGTCTGGTCCATGTGGAAGACCGACGAGTGAGGGTCGTGGTTGAAGTCGCTGGAAACATTGGGTTTGTCGGTATAGCCGAGGATGCCCTTCATCGGGCCGTCAGCCGCCTTGCGGATAGCCGCGTTGACCTCTTCCACCGTGGTATCTTTCGCGGCCTCGAAGACCAGATCGACCACGGAGACATTCGGCGTCGGCACCCGGATCGCGACGCCGTCGAGCTTGCCATTGAGCTCCGGCAGCACCAGACCCACGGCTTTCGCAGCGCCGGTCGAGGTGGGGATCATGCTCAGCGCGGCGGCGCGGGCGCGATACATGTCGGAATGCATCGTATCGAGCGTCGGCTGGTCGCCGGTATAGCTGTGGATCGTGGTCATGAAGCCTTTCGAGATGCCGATCGCGTCATTGAGTGCCTTGGCGACCGGCGAGAGGCAGTTCGTGGTGCAGGACGCGTTCGAGACGACCAGATCGTCCTTGGTCAGCGCACCGTCATTGACGCCGAAGACGATGGTCTTGTCGGCGCCCGCCGCCGGAGCCGAGACCAGAACACGCTTCGAGCCGTTCTCGAGGTGGAAGGCCGCTTTCTCGCGCGCGGTGAAGATGCCCGTGCATTCCATCGCGATATCGACATCGCCCCAGGGCAGGTCCTTGGGATCGCGGATCGCGGTGACCTTGATCTTGCCGCGGCCAGCGTCGATCCAGTCCTCGCCGGTCGTGACCTCTTGCGGGAAGCGGCCGTGGACGCTGTCGAATTGCAGAAGATGGGCGTTGGTTTCGACCGGGCCCAGATCGTTGATCGCGATCACCTCGATATCGGTGCGACCCGATTCAATGATCCCGCGCAGCACGTTGCGGCCGATACGTCCAAACCCGTTGATGGCAACTTTAACCGTCATTCTCGTTAGTCCCTCAGATCAGTTCTTTTGCATCCGAAACAATCGCTTCGGACGTGATGTTGAAGTGTTTGTAGAGCGCCGGGGCAGGGGCCGAGGCCCCGAAACCGGTCATACCCACGAAGCGGTCCTCGGGGCGCAGGAAGAGATCCCAGCCCTGACGGATCGCCGCTTCGCAGCCGACGCGCGGGGCATCGCCCAGAACCTCGGCGCGATACGCCGCGTCCTGTTTCTCGAAGAGCTCGAAACACGGTGCGGAGACGACCGCCGCCTTGATCCCTTGCTCGGCCAACTGGTCGGCCGCCGCCATCGCGATCTCGACCTCGGACCCGGTCGCGATCAGCGTCACGTCGCGGGCCTCGGGGGCGCGCAGCAGATAAGCGCCGCGGGCGGTGAGGTTCTCGTCCGTGTGTTCGGTGCGAACCGTCGGCAGACCCTGACGCGAGGCCACGATCATCGTCGGCGTGGCCGTCGAGGTCATGGCGATTTCCCAGGCCTCGGCGGTCTCCACCGCATCAGCCGGCCGGAGGATGAGCAAGTTTGGAATGGCTCGGAGCGAGGCCAAATGCTCTACCGGCTGATGGGTGGGACCGTCCTCGCCGAGGCCGATCGAGTCATGGGTCATGACATAGCAGGTCGGCACGCCCATCAGCGCCGACAAACGAATTGCGGGACGGCAGTAATCGGCGAAGGCCATGAAGGTGCCGCCATAGGGCCGCAGCCCGCCATGGAGCACGATCCCGTTCATCGCGGCGGCCATACCGTGCTCGCGAATGCCGTAATGGATGTAATCGCCAGTGAAATCGGTGGGCGTGATCGATTTCATGCCGGAGGATTTCGTCAGGTTCGAGCCGGTCAGATCGGCCGAGCCGCCAACGGTGAAGGGCAGGGTGGCGTTGACCACTTCCAGCGCCATCTGGCTCGCCTTGCGGGTCGCGACCTTGGGCTTGTCTTCCGAGAGCTTGCGCTTGTAGGCGGCGATCGCGGCGGTCAGAGGGCTGGTGTCAGCCTCTTCGGCGGCGAGGAATTCGGCGCGGGCGGTTGCGGTGTTCAACCGCTGTTCCCACTCCGCCCGCGCCCGCGCGCCTCGCGACGCGATCCGGCCCCATTCGTCGTATATCGCCGCAGGGATGTCGAAGGGCGGGTGATCCCAATGCAGCTGCTTGCGCGCGGCGGCGATTTCCGCGTCGCCGAGCGGTGCGCCGTGGACATCGTGGCCGCCTTGCTTGTTGGGTGCGCCAAAGCCGATGATGGTGCGGCAGGCGATCATCGAGGGGCGCGGATCCTGACGCGCGGCCTCGATCGCGTCGGCGATCTCGGTCGGCGTATGGCCGTCGCATTCGAGCACGTGCCAGCCGGCCGCCGCGAAACGCGCCTTCTGGTCCATCGAGGTGGACAGATCCGTGTCGCCGTCGATGGTGATCGAATTGTCGTCCCACATCACGATGAGCTTGCCGAGCCCAAGATGCCCCGCGAGGTCGATCGCCTCGTGGCTGATACCCTCCATGAGGCACCCGTCACCTGCAATCACATAGGTGAAATGATCCACCAGATCAGTGCCATAGCGCGCGTTCTTCATCTTCTCGGCAATCGCCATGCCCACGGCGGTGGCGATGCCCTGACCGAGCGGCCCGGTGGTCACTTCGATCCCCTCGGCATGGCCGTATTCCGGGTGGCCTGCGGTGCGCGAACTCAGCTGGCGGAACGCCTTGATCTGGTCCATGCCCATGTCTTCATAGCCCAGCAGATGGTTGATCGCGTAGATCAGCATCGAGCCATGGCCCGCCGACAGAACAAAGCGATCGCGGTCGGGCCATTTCGGCGCGGTGGGATCGATATTCATGAAACGGTTGAACAGAACGGTCGCCACATCGGCCATGCCCATCGGCATCCCGGGATGGCCCGAATTGGCCTTTTGCACCGCGTCCATCGCAAGCGCACGGATCGCATTCGCCATGCGCGTTTCTTGAGTGATTTGAATGTCTTTCATCACCTTGTTCATCCTTCTCAAGCCCGCTTCGATTCACGCACGATGCGCTCGATGAGGGGGGTGAGGATCAGCTGCATGGCCAGATCCTGACGGTTGCCGGGAATGACGATCGAGTTGGCGCGGCTCATCCAGGAGCCGTTGATCATCGAGGTGAGATAAGGGAAATCGATGCCGCGCGGGTTCTTGAAGCGGATCACCACGAGGCTCTCATCCGCCGTCGGGATCCAGCGCGCCACGAACGGGTTCGAGGTGTCGACGACCGGCACGCGCTGGAAGTTGATATCCGTCTCGGTGAATTGCGGCGTGATGCAGTTCACGTAGGAATGCATGCGGCGCAGGATCACGTCGGTGACCGCTTCCGTCGTGTAGCCCCGCGAGGCGCGGTCGCGATGGATTTTCTGAATCCATTCGAGGTTGA
>NZ_DFRG01000049.1:0-3817 GCF_002378135.1 Thioclava sp. UBA3469 | reverse complement strand
GTTGACGATATTGCCCCACTGGTCCGAGCCGCCCATCTGCAGCAGGCAGCCGTAGCGGCGGTTCAGTTCGAGGAAGTCATAGGCCTGCAGGATCATGTAGTTGAATTCGAGGAAGGACAGCGATTGCTCGCGATCCAGCCGCGATTTCACGCTCTCGAAGGACAGCATCCGGTTGACCGAGAAATGCCGCCCGATATCGCGTAGGAATTCGAGGTAGTTCAGCCCGTCGAGCCATTCCGCGTTGTTCAGCATGAGCGCATCGGTCGGTCCGTCGCCGTAATCGAGGTATTTCGCGAAGACCTGCTTCATCCCGGCGATGTTTTCGTCGATCGCTTCGGGCGTCAGCAGCGGGCGCTCATCGGAGCGGAACGACGGATCGCCGACCTTCGTGGTGCCGCCGCCCATCAGGGTAATCGGCTTGTGGCCGGTCTTTTGCAGCCAGCGCAGCATCATGATCTGGATCAGCGAGCCGACATGCAGCGACTTCGCCGTCGCGTCGAAGCCGATATAGCCCGGCACGACCCCCTTCGCCAAAGCCTCGTCCAGCCCCTGATAATCCGTGCAGTCGGCCAGAAAGCCCCGCTCGATCATCACGCGCATGAAGTCTGATTTCGGATGGTAGGTCATCGTGCTTGTTCCTTTCGTCTGAGCGTGCGTATATCGGGGCAGGCGACGAGAGGGAAGCCATGTTGAAATCCGGGCCGGTCTGGGCAGTTGGCGCCATGTCGGGCACGTCCTTGGACGGGGTGGACGCGGCGCTCGTTTTGACCGACGGAACCCGGATTCTCGATTTCGGCCGCAGCGACTACCGCCCCTATACCGAGGCCGAGCGTGCGACGCTCCACGCAGCTCTCGGGCATTGGCCCGGAGAGGCGGGGGTGGAGGACGCCTGCGAGGTGGTCGAGACCGCCCATGCGGAACTGCTCAGCGGATTGGGAGAGGCGCAGGTCGTGGGGTTTCACGGCCAGACGCTCGCCCATGATCCTTACGGAATGCAGGGCCCGCGCCGCACCCATCAGGCCGGCGACGGCTCGGTTCTGGCCGAAGTGCTGTCGCGCCCGGTGGTCTGGGATTTCCGCTCCACCGATGTGGAGATGGGCGGGCAGGGCGCGCCGCTCGCGCCGTTCTTCCATTTCGCCTGCGCGAAATACGCCAAGCTCGACGCGCCGGCGGTGTTTTTGAACCTCGGCGGCGTCGGCAATGTTACTTGGGTCGATCCGCGTCAGCCCTCGGCCGAGGTGCCGGGTGCGGTGCTGGCCTTCGACACCGGCCCCGCCAACGCGCCGATCAACGACCTGATGCGGCTGCGGCGCAAGGCCGAGTTCGATGCGGGGGGCGAATTGGCGTTGGCGGGCCGCGTTGACGAGGCAGTGGTCGAGACCTTCCTGACGCATCCCTATTTCCTGAAGATGCCGCCCAAATCGCTCGACCGGAACGATTTCCACGACATCCTGACCCGCGTCGCGGAGCTGGACGATGCCGATGCGGCAGCCACGCTGACCGCCTGTGCCGCAGCCTCGGTCGCGCGCGCGGGGGAGCATTACCCGACGCCGCCGAAAGCGATCTATGTCTGCGGCGGCGGGCGGCTCAACACCGCGCTGATGGTGGCGTTGCAGCGGCGCATGAACGTGCCGGTACAGCCGGTCGAGGATATCGGGCTCGATGGCGACATGCTCGAGGCGCAGGCCTTCGCCTATCTCGCGGTGCGGGTCGCGCGCGGCATGGCGACCTCGGGACCGTCCACGACCGGGGTCTCGGCGCTGATCGGCGGCGGCAAGGTCTCGCGGCCCGGCTAAATTCACATCACTTGACGCCGATCATGCCGCGCCGCGGCGCAAGGCGCTAGGATTGGCCTCATTGAAGAGGGTAGTCCGATGTCTGAAACTCCAACCGATCCCTGTCCCACGCCGCAGGCGCGCAAGCAGGCCCCGTTCTCGAACCGGGCCGCCGCGGTCTTCCTCGCGGGGCTCAGCTTCGTCGTCATGGTTATCTCCGGCCTCGTCGTCAGCATCGCGCCCTCGGGCCGGGTGGCGCGGGATATCGACTGGTCGCTCCTCGCGCTGAACCGCGCCGATTGGGAGCTGTTGCACTTCGCGATGGGGGTGCTCTTCATCTTCGCCGGTATCTGGCACATCAAGCTGCACTGGCCGGTGATCCGCAACCTGCTGTGGTCGGCAGCGGCGCAGACGCTGTGTCACCGGCGCGAACTGGCGCTGGCGGTCGGGCTGGTGGGCGCGGTGATCGTGCTGACGCTGCTCTGGTGGCCGCCGATCAGCTGGCTCGATCAGCTGGCCGGCTGGGCGAGTATCGGGCTCTGGTGATCAGCGGGGGATATCGAAGCCTCTCGGGGCCAGCTCGAACCCCTCGAAGCGAAAGCCCGGCGAGACGGTGCAGCTGACGAGGCTCCATGCCCCGGTCGAGCGCGCGGATTGCCACTGGCCCGCGGGCACGATCCCCTGCGGTTGATCGCCGCCAAGCACGTCGGGGCCCAACAGCAATTCCAGCACCGGCCCTGCCTCCTGCGGTGCGATATCGAGCTGCACCGGCGCGCCTGCGTGGAAATGCCAGATCTCGGTCGCGTCCACCCGGTGCCAATGGCTGCGCTCGCCCGCCTTGAGCAGGAAATAGATGCAGGTGCCCGAAGGACGCGCGCCGTCTGCGGCCTCCGCCTCCCAGGTCTGGCGGTAATGTCCGCCCTCGGGATGGGGCGCGAGACCGAGGGCTTCGATGATCGCGTCGGCCTCACTCATGCGAAAAGCTCCTTCGCCAGCGTCTCGAAATCGGGCGCGATCGCGTCCCATTCCTCGCTCGCCACAAGGTCCTTGTCCTGAGCGGGCCCGTATTCGGTGGGGCGCGGCACGAAAGCGGTCTGCAGCCCCAAGGTCCGGGCGGCTGCGAGATCGTCGTTATGCGCGGCCACCATCATCACCTCTTCGGGCGGCAGGCGCAGCGCGGCGCAGGAGGCCAGATAGACCTCGGGCTTGGGCTTGTAGTCGCGCGCAATATCCGCGCCCAGGATGCAATCCCACGGCAGCCCCGCATGGCGCGCGAGCCGCGTCATCAGCGCGATGGACCCGTTGGAACAGGGCGCGATGATCGCATGGCGCTTCAGCGCGTGAAGGCCGCCGACCACATCGGGCCAAGGGCTGAGCCGCTCCCAGACATGCGACAGGCTGTCGGGCGCCGAGACCGCGAAGCGCTTGGCCACCCGGTGCAGGTTCTCGCGATGCAGGTCGTCGAGCGCCACATAGCCGCGCCCGCCCTCGCGGATACGCCGCATCGCAGGATCGTATTCGGCGCGCCACGCATCTGCGAAGGCAAGGGAATCGATCCCGGGAAAGGCGATCTCCACCTCATGCGCGACCGAGTTACGCCAATCGACACAGGTGCCGAACACATCGAAAATCAGAGCCTTGATCATGGCCCGACAGTGACGCGGATCGCGGCGCGGCGCAATCGCCCCTTCGGCTTGGCTCAAATATCCTCGCCGAAGGCGAAACGAAAACCCCCGGCGAAGCGCGTGCTCCGCCGGGGGCTTGGGTGTCTCAATTCAAGACGCGCTCAGCGCAGGATCGAGCGACCCGCATATTCCGCGGTCTCACCCAGCGATTCCTCGATACGGATCAGCTGGTTGTAGTTGGCCAGGCGATCCGAACGCGCCAGCGAGCCGGTCTTGATCTGGCCGCAGTTGGTGGCGACGGCGAGGTCGGCGATGGTCGCGTCCTCGGTCTCGCCCGAACGGTGGCTCATCACGCTGGTGTAGCCGGCGCGCGTGGCGATATCGACCGCCTGCAGCGTTTCGGTCAGCGTGCCGATC
>NZ_DFRG01000138.1:0-4376 GCF_002378135.1 Thioclava sp. UBA3469 | reverse complement strand
CCTTGTCGGGTAATGAGACGCAGACGAGGCGGCCCAGCGGCTTCAGCAGCTCAAAGTAAGGGTCGAGCGGTGCGCGGCCGCTCGCCGTGTTGAGGATCACGTCGAAGGTGCCCCTCGCCGCCTGCATCTGCGCGGCGTCGGACGTGACGACGAAGCCCGCCGCGCCGAAGCCGCGCTCGACCCCGCGAAGGAGGCGGTGAAGCAGGCACAGGCTGCGCTCGATGCGCTGCTGAACCCGGCAGAGGATCACGACGTGCTGAGCGCCAAGGTTCAGGGCTCGGGCACGCTGACGATCACCTCCTACGTCCAGAACGCGGGCTGGCAGCCCTCCTATGATCTGCGGCTCGACCGCGACAAGAGCGCGGTGGACATGGAGCGGTTCGTCTCGGTCCATCAGGCCACCGGCGAAGATTGGCGCGGCGTCGATCTGACTCTCTCGACGGCACGTCCCGGCGGGCGGGCGGAGCCCGGCGAGGTCTATCCCCGCCTCGCCCGGATCGGTGATCCCGATGCGCCGCCCACGCCAGTGCCGATGAAGCGTTCCCTCGCCGCGTCCGATGGCGCTGCCTCTGCCCCGATGATGGAGGCGGCGATCAGCGACCGCGCCGATCTGCAGATGCAAGGCGAGACGGTGACCTATCATTACCCGAGCGCCGTGGACCTGCGCGACGGGGTGGACGATCTGCGCCTGAGCCTCGATTCCAAGACCCTGCCGATGGAGGTCTTCGCCGAGGCCGCGCCGCTGACCGATCCGCAGGCCTATCGCGTGGCCGAGGGCAAGAACGACACCGGAGAAATCCTGTTGCCCGGCCCCGCGAACCTCTATGCCGATGGGGCTCTCGTGGGTCAGTCGCATCTGCCGATGGTCGCGGCGGGCGACGATCTGACGCTTGGCTTCGGGACGATCGAAGGCATCCGCGTGGACCGCCGCATGCCCGACACGATGGAGGGCGATAGCGGCTTCATCTCGAAATCCAATGAGCGCCGCGAGGTGGTCGAGATCGAGGTGAAGAACCTCACCGACAAAGGCTGGCCGATGCGGGTGATCGACCGGGTGCCCTATTCCGAACAGGAAGACCTGAAGATCACGACCAAGGCGACCCCGCCCGCGAGCGAGAGCGATTACGATCATCGCCGCGGCGTGCTCGCATGGCGCTTCGATCTGGGCGCGGGCGAGACCAAGACGATCCGCACCGAGACGACGCTCAGCTGGCCCACCGATCAGGTGCTGCGCTAAGGCAAGGCTGCGCGAACAGCCCCGCGCGGCGAAGGCCCGCGTGATCAGGCCGCGTTTCGCGGATCGGCCGCAGCGCGCAGCTTCGCGAGCAGAGCTGGCGAGAGGCGCAGGAACCCGCGCGCGGGGGGCTCGGCCTTCGCCGCCTCGGGGGGCTGTGCCTCTGCACCGCCGGTCTTTTCAGTCGCCTCGGGCGTCTTCTCGTCCGGCGCGGCTTGCGGCTCCACCGCCTGCGCGGCCTGAGCCGCGGCATATTCGGCAGCAGCCGCCCGTGCCGACGCGCCCTCCGCCACGGTCGCGCCCTGCCCCGCCGTTGCTCCTACGATCTTGGTGCGCCCGCCATCGTCGCCCGGAAACGGCGCGCCGAACCGCAGCACAAGCTCCGTCAGGCCCGGCCCGATCTCGTCGAGCAGCATCAGGAAGCGGTTGGTGGGCCATGCGTGCAGCCCCAAGGCCCCGCCGCCCGCGAGCCGCAGAACGAAGCCCTCCCCCCGCAGCCGATGTTGCAGATCGAACCAGTCGCGCGCCTGATCCAGCGCCTCCTGCACCGCGTGCATTTCCGGCAGCGGCGCTTTCGCTGCAGGCGCTTCGGGCGCGGCCTCCTCCGCCAGACCGTCCTGCAACACGCGCCGGATCAGCTCCGCCGGGGGCAGACCGAACGCACGCGCTTCCGCCGCGATGCGGTCGATCAGATCGAGCGGCAGGCGCAGAGAGACAAGGCGGTGCTGAGAATGAGAGCGGGATGCAGATTGTGACATGGCGGGTCGAAGCTCGTTCGCATTGGCGGGGTCCCCCCAGCCTCGCGCATCAAGCTTAACAGCCCGTGAACACCAGTCGGATTTCCGCCGCAGCGGAGCCGTCGGCCCCGCGCAGGGGCCAACGGAAATGGCAAGGCCTCAGAACGTCTCGAACCGATCCGTGTCGGCGTCATACTGTTCGAGCACGCCTTCGCCAATGTCATGGCGCAGCCCGTGCAGCGTCATCCGGTCCGCATCAAGCGCCTCGCGCACGAAGGGGAAGGTCATCAGGTTCTCGAGGCTGACTTTCACCGCCTCGCGCTCGAGCGCCAGCACCTGCTGATCCTCGGGCAGGTCGGTCACGCGCTCGTAGCCCGGGCGCAGCAGGTTCAGCCAGGTGCCGACGAAGGAGCTTTTCTCCTCCAGCTCCGGCGCATGGCCCGAGCACATCGCGTGGCAGCCCGCGACACCGCCGCAATTGGAGTGACCGAGCACGATCAGATGCGCGACCTTCAGGCTGGTCACGGCATATTCGACCGCCGCCGAGGTGCCGTGGTGATCGCCATCGGGCGTGAATTCCGGCACGAGGTTCGCGATGTTGCGGTGAATGAAGAACTCGCCCTGATCGGCGCCGAACATCGAGGTCACATGCACGCGGCTGTCGCAGCAGGCGATGATCATCGAACGCGGGCGCTGCCCTTCGGAGGCGAGACGGCGATACCAGGCGCGGTTCTCGTTATAAGTGGTGGCGTGCCATCCTTGATAACGGCTCACAAGGTAGCTGGGCAGCGGTTTCACATGCTCTCTCATCGATCCCTCGTCTGGTTTCTGGCGTCTTATCGCTGCGTCAAATAGCGCGTTGCGCGCCCGGTTTCGAGAAGATTTTCCGTATCGCTCAACGAAATCTTGAGACCTCTCGATCACGTTACCGCCCGGGCGATGGTGAAATCAAAGGGGGTGTCGGGGTGACACAGGTGTCTCGCTTGCGCTGCAAGGAAAAGATGTCGCTGGATACGGCGCGGCTGGTGGTGCTCTATGCGGAGCTGGGACAGGACGCGGCGGAGCGGGTGATCTGCGCCACGGTCGAAGATCTCGCCTTCCATCTCAGCGCGCTGGAAGAGGCCACGAAATCGGGCCAATGCGGCAAGCTGCGCCGCGCAATCGTCGAAGTGATGGAGCTTGCCGAACAGGTCGGGCTGGTGTCGATGGTCAGCACGGCGCGCGACCTTCTGGAGTGTATCTCGGGCGGCGATGCGGTGGCGCAGGCGGCGGTGATGGCGCGGCTGGGCCGGATCGCGGAACGCTCGCTCACCGAGGTCTGGGATATCGGCAACCTGTCTTCCTGAGGCGTGAGCGATCAGCCCTTGCGGGCAGGCACGGCGGCGCTAGGCTCTGGGACGAAAGCAACCACCAGAGCCAAGGAGCCGCCCCCCATGAGCGCAGACAAGACCCCCGATGTCCCCGCCGAGTTTTCCTTTCTCGCCCCGCGCCCCGCGATGCGCTTCGCCGAGGCCGACGCGCCCGCGCGCGCGCTGATCGCCGTCGCGCCCGAGGGGTTGGAGCAGGCGCTCGCCGATCTGCCCCCCGCACAGCGCGCCTTCGTCGAGGCCACGGGGTTCAAGGCGAGCGCCGGGCAAGTCGCGCTTCTTCCCGGGTCGGACGGTGCGGAGGCGGCGCTGCTGGGTCTCGGGACCTCCGCTGCCCGGGCGCGCGAGCGGTTCTCGCTCACGCGCGCGGCCTCGGCCCTGCCCGAAGGTGCATGGCGGATCGAGGGAGATCTGTCTGAAGAGTTGAAGGCGGAAACGGCGCTCGGCTGGTTGCTCGCGGGCTATCGGTTCGGCCGCTATGCCGAAGCCGCGCCGCCGAAAGCGCGGCTGATCTGCCCGGAGGGCTTGGACGCGGCGCAGATCGAAGCCGTGGCCGAGGGCGAGGCCTTCACGCGTGACCTGATCAACACCCCCGCTTCCGATATGGGGCCGGACGAACTGGAGGGCGCAGCTCGACTGCTCGCCGAGCGTCATGGCGCAGAGGCCAAGGTGATCAAGGGCGACGATCTTCTGACGCAGAACTTCCCGATGATCCACGCGGTGGGCCGCGCCTCCCCGCGCACGCCGCGGCTGATCGAGCTGAGCTGGGGCAGCGAAGGACCGGCGCTGACGCTGGTCGGCAAGGGCGTGTGCTTCGACACCGGCGGGCTGAACCTCAAGCCCGGCGCTTCGATGGGGCTGATGAAGAAGGATATGGGCGGCTCGGCCACCGTTCTGGGCCTGGCCCATATGATCATGGCGACCGGCGCGAAGCTGCGCCTGCGCGTGCTGGTCCCGGCGGTGGAGAACTCGGTCGGCGGCGACAGTTTCCGCCCCGGCGACATCCTGACCAGCCGCAAGGGGCTGACCGTCGAGATC
>NZ_DFRG01000159.1:0-4132 GCF_002378135.1 Thioclava sp. UBA3469 | reverse complement strand
CCATCACGTCGACGCCCCAATCGTCCATCCGGAACTCGTCGCATCCCAGAGAGGCGATGCAATCGACCATCAAGAGCGCTGGGTGGCCCGCCGCGTCGATCGCCGCGCGGATCGCCGCCACGTCATTGACCACCGAGGTCGCGGTATCGACATGGGTGAGCAGCACGGCCTTGATCTCGTGGGGCTTGTCGGCCCGCAGCGCCTCTTCGACCTTTGCAGGATCGGCGGGGGCCTTGATGCCGAATTCCAGCCGCTGAACGTCCACGCCCATCGTGGCCGCGTTGCGCGCCCAGATATTGCCGAAGCGCCCGGTCACGAGGCTCAGCGCCTTGTCGCCGCGCGAGAACACGTTGGAGATCGACGCCTCCCAAGCGCCGTGCCCGTTGGCGATATAGATCGCGACATGGGACGAGGACATCGCCACCCGACGCAGGTTCGCCGCGACCCGCGCCGCGATCTCCTCGATCTCGCCTTCGTAGATATTGGGCGCGGGACGATGCATCGCGGCCAGAACACGGTCAGGCATCGTCGAGGGGCCGGGAATGGCGAGGTAGGGGCGACCTTGGGCAAGGCTCATCGGGTATCTCCGTCTGGCACAACGGACAATCGGTAATCCCGCCCGCCCGCCGCGTCAATCTCGCGCCCGGCTTGCACGCGCCCCCTGTCTCGCGGTAATTCACGGGCTTAACCGCGTGCCGAATGGCACGCCTATCGCATGGTGCCTCGTGGCCAAGACTGCAAATCCTTACACGTCGAAACACCTCGCGGGCCGTATGTGGCGCGATTATCTGCTCAAGCACTGGCCGATGATCGGTGTGTCGATGGTCCTTCTGATGATCGAAGGCTCGACGCTGGGCGCGCTGAGCTGGATGCTCAAGCCGCTCTTCGACAAGGTCTTCGTGCAAGGCGAAAGCGATCTGATCTGGTGGGTCGGCGCCGCGATCTTCGGGCTGTTCCTGATCCGCGCCGTGACCTCGGTGGCCTCGCGCACGGTGATGACGAGCGTCTCGCTGCGCACCTCTAGCGATATGCAGATCGACCTGTTCCGGCACATGCTGCGGCTCGACCAGCATTTCTATCAGGCCAATCCGCCCGGCGCGCTGATCGAACGGGTGCAGGGCGACACCTCCGCCGTGCAGAACGTGTGGAAGATCTTCATCTCCAGCACCGGGCGCGACGCGGTCTCGCTGATTTCGCTGTTCGGCGTCGCGGTCGCCATCGATCCCGGCTGGACGCTGGGCGCGGTGATCGGCGCGCCGCTTCTGATCCTGCCGGTCGCGATGGCGCAGCGCTATATCCGGCGCAAGACGCGGCAGATGCGCGAAAGCTCTTCCGAACGCGCGACGCGGCTCGACGAGGTCTTCCACGGCATCGCCGCCGTGAAGCTCAACGGGATCGAGGAGTATCAGGCGGGGCGTTTCTCCCGTCTGGTGAACGAGGTCCGCATCGCCCAGATCAAGACCACCTTCATCTCGGGTCTGGTGCCCGCGATGATCGACATCATCACCGGGCTGGGCTTCTTCGTGGTGCTGATCCTCGGCGGCCAGCAGATTCTGGCGGGCGAGCGCTCCGTCGGCGATTTCATGTCCTTCTTCACCGCGATGGCGCTGGCCTTCCAGCCACTGCGCCGTCTCGCGAATTCCGCGGGCGCATGGCAGACGGCAGCGGCGAGCCTCGAGCGGATCTATCGCCTGTTCGACACGCAACCCGCGATCACCTCGCCCGCGCAGCCTGCCGCCCTGCCCGAAACCACCCGGATCGAGTTCGACGACGTGCATCTGCATTACGGCGACAAGCACGTTCTGCGCGGCCTCAGCTTCGTTGCCGAACCCGGCCAGACCACCGCGCTTGTCGGCCCCTCGGGCGCGGGCAAGACCACCGTGTTCAACCTGCTGACCCGGCTCGTCGATCCCGATAGCGGGAGCATCAAGCTGGGCGGCACGCCGCTGAACGCTCTCGGCCTTGCCGAACTGCGTCAGCATTTCTCGACCGTGTCGCAGGATTCCGCGCTGTTCGACGAGACGATCCGCGAAAATGTCCTGCTCGGGCAGCAAGAGATCGATCCCGATCATATCCAGACCGCGCTCGAAGCGGCCCATGTGACGGAATTCACCGACCTTCTGCAGAACGGCATCAATACCGGCGCAGGCCCGCGTGGCTCGGCGCTCTCGGGCGGGCAACGCCAGAGGGTAGCCATCGCGCGCGCCGTGCTGCGCGACGCGCCGATCCTGCTGCTCGACGAGGCGACCTCCGCCCTCGACACCGTGTCCGAGGCCAAGGTAGCGCAGGCGCTGGCGGACCTGAGCCAGGGCCGCACGACGCTGGTCATCGCCCACCGCCTGTCGACCGTGCGCAACGCCGACAAGATCGTGGTGGTGGTCGAGGGTCAGGTCGTCGAACAGGGCACGCATGACGAGCTGCTGGCCAAGGACGGGCCCTATGCAGGGCTGTGCCGGATGCAGCTTCTCGATTGAGTTGGCATTCCCGCCCCGGCTGCCTACAAGGGCGGGGAAAGGAGACCTCTATGGCCGAGCGCATTCTCTACGAGATCACCGGTACGGATCGCGAGCACTTCCTGCAAGGGCTGGTGACGAACGACGTGAGCCACGTAAAAGACGGGCTGGTCTATACCGCCCTGCTGACGCCGCAGGGCAAATACCTTGCCGATTTCTTCCTACTCGCGCGGGGCGAGGCGATCGTGCTCGATATCGACGCCAGCATCGCCGAGGCGACCATCAAGCGGCTGGGCATCTACAAGCTGCGGGCCGATGTCGCGATCGCCCCCTCCGATCTGAAGGTCTATCGCGGCACCGGGCCCGCGCCCGAGGGCGCGCTGGCCGATCCGCGCCATCCCGACATGGGCTGGCGGCTCTACGGGGACAAAGCGGGCGATGACGGCACCGATTGGGACGCGATCCGCGTTGCGCATTGCATCCCTCAGACCGGTATCGAGCTGACCCCCGACACGTTCATCCTCGAGGCCGGGTTCGATCGGCTGGACGGCGTCGATTTCCGCAAAGGTTGCTATGTCGGCCAGGAAGTCACCGCGCGGATGAAGCACAAGACCGAGCTGCGCAAAGGCTTCGTCACGGTCGATGTCAAAGGCGCTGCCGAGCCGGGAACCGAGATCACTTCCGACGGGCGCAGCGTCGGGCGTCTTTTCACCCGTTCGGGCGATCGCGCGATCGCCTATCTGCGCCTCGGACGCGCATCGGGCGAGATGTCGGCGGGTGACGCGGTGGTCACTTATTTATGACCAGCGAGGATCAAATGTTTCGGAAAGCGCAAGCCCCATCCATGCGTTTTACGGAACATCGTGACGCAGAGGAAACGACCGCAAGAAATCCTTCGTAATACGAACGAATTCGCGCAATCTGAAGACCATCAATAGAGCGCAATTTCAATCACTTAGGAGACCATCTAGGCCTTTGTGCGTTCGCGCTTCGCAAATAGCCGGCCTTGAATTCCAGCGGCACACGCTTATTTCGCGTGCATTGCGATCCCTTGTGAGGGGCCTAGCTTTTGGTGAGCGGCAAAGGTGATATGCGCCAGACGCATACCTGCCATGTGACCCAAGGCATATCGAATCGGGGGCCGAACGGCCTAGATGGCCCTCACGCCAGGAAACGCAAGAGCAATAACAAAGGACGGAAGAATGCGCGATTTCGTTGACGGCTCGGCCTTCAATTACGAGCAGGGCCAACGAGCCCGCAAACTGTTCGCCGCTGTGGTTCTCGCGGCGCTGGATGATGCGATTGCAGACGACAAGAAATACGGCAACGGTCCCGAGCAGATCGCCCGCTGGGCACGCTCGCGCGATGGTCGTGAAGTTCTGTCCTGCGCCGGCATCGATCCGAACGAGCGCGTCGTCCGGGGTTTGATGGAATTCGTCGGCAAAGGTGTCCGCACGTCGGTCGCTCTGTCGCGCGAAGAAAGCGAACGCCGCCTCGCCGCGATTTCGGACGAGCACGAGGCCGAAGCCGCCTGATCCTGTCAGGCGCCACGGCGACAGTTGGATACACAAAACGGCGCGCCCCACAGGGCGCGCCGTTTTGAATTTCTTGGGTGTGTTTTTCTCAGCGATCTAAAGAGACGCCTTGCGTGCCTCGTCGGTGGCAAGAGTTTCCCGGTC
>NZ_DFRG01000187.1:0-7118 GCF_002378135.1 Thioclava sp. UBA3469 | reverse complement strand
ACGATCTTTCCGCCTCAGAAACGTAAGCGGATGGCATAGATATGGATGACGATGCTACCGGAGGAGCCCCCGCCTGCTTTGCCCATCTTCTGGTCGATGGGCACCTGGTCGATCCCGAGGCGGCACGCGATGTGGCGCGATTCAGACGGGCGGAGCGCGCTCGGCTTGTGGCCGCGCGGGCCTTGTCCGCAGAAGATCGAGAGCGCGCGACCGTCCGGCTGATTGACGGTCTCGACCGGACAGTTCCTCTCGATGCCCGCCTCACCGTGGCTGTCTATTGGCCGATCCGGGGCGAACCGGATCTGCGGGGCTGGATGGGCAAGGCACATGAGGCCGGGGCCGAAGTCCTGTTGCCCGTCGTCATCGAACGAGATGCGCCGCTCGAATTCCATACGTGGACCCCGGATTGCCGCATGGTGCGCGGCGTCTGGAACATCCCCGTGCCAGCCGCAGGCGAACCTCGCACGCCCGACCTCGTGATCGTCCCCCTTGTCGGTGTCGACACGACGCTTCATCGCCTCGGAAACGGGGGAGGCTATTACGACCGCACGCTCGCCCGTTTTGATAAGAAGCCGCGGATCGTTGGTATCGGCTTTTCAAACTGCGTCTTGCCCACCATCTACCCGATGCCTTGGGATGTGCCGATGGACGAAATTATTCTGTCGGATGGCACCCATTTGACGAGATAGTGCAGAGAGGAACTGTGTCGCTGCCTCGTCACGCTTCTATGTAAAGGTATCCGCCCAAGTTCAGCGCCAATGGTTGGCCGATGTTTTACTTCTTGAACCAGGCGGGGGTGACGAAGGCTCAAGCGATTGAAGCATTGAATGGAACCGTAGCAGTCTACGCGAATAGCAAAGCCAACGCCTTAGAGCGATTGAGAGGCCAACGAAGCGCGCTCAACGCTGCTGGAGGGCAAGCTGTGCCAATCCTCGCAAAGATGATCGACGGGGATTTTGCTGGTCTTTTTGAAGAGGAGGATGATCGCGCGATAGCCAGAGCCATTCAGGCGCTACCGGACGGGTTCGACAATTTTGAACCGGTGTATGACCTTCTTCTCAACCTGTTTGATAGCGCCGGAACTGATAGCGCGAAAAAGGGCGGTGTCTTTAGAGCCTTAGCACCTCTAGACGAGTTGGCGTTTTTGCCGTGAATCGCCGATGAATGAGCCACCTCCCCCGAGAAGGAAAGTTAGCAGGCAGCTGGACGGCTCCCAATAACCACAATCAGACCTGACCCATTCCCGCCGCTTTACGCCCAATCAGCTAACTCCGGCGGGCTTACTGGCAATAAGCTGGCCGGCTGAACTGGCCGCTGTGGGGCCTTCGCCTGCCGGACAATGCTGGACGTCGCCGCCAAATGCTGGTTCGGAGGCATTGCGCGGCAGCAATGGCTGTCGCGCGAATGTCCACAAAAGGCCGAAACCGACGAGCCAGGTTGTTCGGGGCGGGGAGCGGTCATTCGCGGCGCAGGGATCAAGGCCCGCAATGTGCAGAAAGAAAGCTTCTGCATAGCCAGGGCCGTCAGCAATAGGGTAGGGGTGCGGCCGGTCCCTAGCTGTCATTCTTTCTTTTGGATTTAATCAAGCCGTGGCATAAATTACCGCAATGGAATATCGAGGCCTCCGCCTCGTCCTCCACGTATGGGACTGCATAGAAGCGTCCGGGCAATTCACCGCGATCGGAACGGGATGATCGGAGGGGCACCAAATTGAACAAGGAGTTCGAAGAGGTCAAAGCCGACATCGGCGAAGGAAAGGAAGCTTCGACGACGGTCCGAGAGTTGCTTCGCTGGTTCGGTGCCCGCAGGCGCCGCACCGGCGTCGTCAAGAGAATACAAACCGAGTTGGATAATGCGGGTATCATAACCAGCCCAGATTTCACTAAGGTCTGGATTGACGCAGAAATAACGTTCAAGAAAGCGCCGGTTGCAGCGGCTGCTACCAAATCTACCGGTAGCGACCAAGGCGAGGATGGTGCAGCCTATGCCCCAAAAGAGGCAAACTTCCTCATCAGCATGCTCAAGGCGGCCAACTGCGGTGTGGTTTCGGTCAACCCGCAGGATACCGTCGAGAAGGCGATTACCCTGATGCTGGCGCACGATTTCTCGCAGCTGGCGGTCATGTCGAACGAGCACACGCTGAACGGTGCGATTAGCTGGAAGACGATCGGCAAGCGCTTGAGCCACGAGAATAATCTCGTCGAAGTGAGAGACGCCATGGAGACGGCCGTCGCTCTGGAAGAAAGCGAAGCGCTGTTCAAAGCTACGAAATTGATCATCGAGCACGAATTCGTCTTCGTCCGATCCTCAACCGACAAGAAGGTTACTGGCATCGTCACCGCGACAGATCTGAGCGAGCAATTTCAGTTTCTATCAGAGCCATTTCTCCTCATCGGACAGATTGAGAACCAGATCCGAAAACTGATGAATGGAAAGTTCACTACCCAGACTTTGCAGGAGGTCTGTGGCGACACGGACTCGGAGAGAAGGGAGCGAATTCAATCTGTCGTAGACCTAACGTTTGGTGAGTATCTTCGGATAATTCAGAAGCCAGAGAACTGGAAACTGCTCGACCTTCGCGTAGACAGGGGCGTATTTTGCGCTGAGCTGGATAAGGTCCGCGAAATCCGAAACGACGTGATGCACTTCGATCCGGACGGGATCGACGAAGAGCAATACGATCAGTTGAGACGGTTCTCAGGGCTGATGGACGAACTGGATGCCTTAGCGCAATAGATATAGGCATCCACCCGGATGTGCGCGGAACTGACCGACCGCGCGTCGCCAGGGCCGATGGACGATCCGTGATAGCGCTGCGGTGGCCTGCGAGCATCTGGAAAGAGCTGGTCGGGGCCTTCGAGGCGCCCTGTTCGAATGGCAGCTTCGGGCCGAGGCTGTGTGGAAACTTAAGCCCATGGTATACTTTCGCAAGGCAGCGGGAGGCACGGATGGCGGGTTTCATCGACGGCATCGACCGGGAGCAAACCACGCTTTTCCCCGAGCGCGTCGACGAATGGATTAGTGAGGATCATCTGGTCCGTATCATCGACCTCCTCGTCGATGAGCTTGATCTTCGCGCGCTCGGGTTCGGACGTTGTGTGCCTGCTCGAACCGGTCGCCCGGGCTACCATCCATCCTGTCCGTCGTGAGATGATTTGGGACACGAGGGCCTGATCGAGAACGGAGGGCCTGGCTCGTTGTGGTTTCAGTTTATGCCGCGGTCTGGCGATGCAGCAAGCGGCGCTTCTCGATGGTTTTGGCTTTGATCTCCTTTCGTGTTTTCAGGATGGCTTCGGCCCTGCCGAGATAGACGTCGGCGGGCGCGAGGTTGCCCAGGCTCTCGTGGTAGCGGTGATGGTTGTAGTGGTCGATGAAGTCGCCGATCGCCTATTCCAGAGCGCCGGGCAGGTAATAGTTCTCGAGCAAGATGCGGTTCTTGAGGGTCTGGTGCCAGCGTTCGATCTTGCCCTGGGTCTGAGGGTGGCGGGGAGCACCCCGGACGTGATCCATGCCCTCGTCAGCAAGCCAGTCGGCCAGTTCCCCGGAGATGTAACTGCTGCCATTGTCGCTGAGCAGCCGGGGCCGGTTGGCAACTGTGGCCTGATTGCAGCCGGACGCGACCAGAGCATCTTCCAGTGTCGCGGTCACATCAGACGCCTTCATCGTCGTGCAGAGCCGCCAGGCGATGACGTAGCGGCTGTAGTCGTCGAGGATGGTCGAGAGGTAGAACCAGCCCCAGCCGATGACCTTCAGGTAGGTGAAGTCGGTCTGCCAGAGCTGGTTCGGTCGGACCGTCTTCTCGTGGAACTCCTCTGCCGCCTTGATCACCACGAAGGCCGGGCTGGTGATTAGGTCATCTGTTCGTTTTCTTCCGGCACCCGTTGCACCAGCCATTGGATGCAAGTTGGCATCCGATGTTTCGTGAGGCATTTGCCTATTTTGCGCCGCGTTTGATCGCTGATGACCGCTCGGTCGCGAAACTCACCCGCTGAGAAGGCCGCAAAGGGCGATGACTGAGCACTTTGGGAGGACTGAGGGGCATTTTGCGCACACCCGGCTGTGTTAGTCGGGGCGTCGAAAGATGCCGAGATGTTCTTCGTTCAGGTGTTCGATCTGCATTTCGGTGGCCGGTCCGGGGGAGGCTGCGCGAAAGGTGACGCGCGAGACCGAACCTGCGGGTTGGTTCTCGGTCACCGGATAGACAACGAAGGTGTCACCATCCCAATGGCGCATGGGCAGCGCTCGGTGGTCCGGGCCAAGCGTTAGCACAAGCGATCCGTTGGTCTCAGAGATCGAGGCGGGGCCGAAATAGGGATTGTCATAGGTGCCGACATAGGTTTGCGCGGGCGCTGCCTGGGCAGGGTCAGCGGGGGGCTTTGCACCCACCAGCTGCCCCACAGGGGCCGATAGCGGCGCCATGATCGGGGCATAGGCCGCCAGCCAGTCGTGGGTATCCCTCCCCAGTTCCGCGCGATCGAGGAAGCTCGCGGTGATGGCTTCGGCGGCCCCTGTCGGCGGTGCATTGGTCAAGACGACGATGCCCAGATCGAGCTCGGGCAGCATTGCGACACTTGTCGATGCGCCCAATGTGAAGGCCCCGGAATGGCTTAGCATCACACGGCCTGACCAGCGGGTATCGACATTGAAGCCAAACCCATAGGCGCCCGCGCGCGCAGAGACCGCCATCGGCGCGCCTCGGATCATCTGCGGGGAGGTTGCAGGCAGAAGCGCCTCTTCAGAGATCAGGCGCGTCCCGTCCGCCATACCGCCGCCCAGCACCATCGCCATCCAACGCCCCATGTCGTGCGCGTTGGAGCTGACCCCGCCCGCCGGGCTTTGCGCGTCGGGCTGGCGTTTGTCGGAGATCACATAGCCATCGCCACCCGGCACATGGCTTGCGGCCCGATTGTCCCGCGCCATGTAATCGGCATGGGTCGAGCTGGTCGCGCCCATGCCAAGAGGCGCATAGAGCGCCGTCTCCGACAGGCGCGCCCAATCCTTGCCTGCGGCCGTGGCCACCGCTTGGGCTGCAGCCGTAATGCCGAAATTGGTATAGGTGTATTGCGCCCGGAATGGGCCTTGGGGCAGCAGAGCGAGCCGCTTGAGGATTTCGCTCCGGTCGAACCCGATATCTTCCAGATCGTCTCCGGCATGATCGGGCAGGCCCGAGCGATGCGCATAGAGATCGGCGATGGTGATATGTTCGTTGATCCACGGATCGCCCAAACTGAAGGCGGCCAGAAAATCGTGGATCGGGCTGTCCCATTTGACGCGGCCTGCGGTCACTTGGGTGGCGACAACGGTGGCACCGACGGGCTTTGACAGCGAGGCGAGAAGGAAGACCGTCTCGGGATCGACGCCCTCCGGGCTTCCAACGGCGCGCTTGCCAAAGCCGCGCGCATAGACGGTGCGTCCGTTATGAACCACAGCGACCGCCAGTCCGGGAATGCCGGTTCGCTTGAGGATATCCTGACTGAGATCATCCAATGTCGAGATCGCCGCCGTGATCCGCGCGTCCGGAACGGGAAGCAGCACCGTCATGGGCGGCGCGGGCATCGGCTTGGGCAAGGCCAGCTCGGGCAGCGGCTGGGTCGTCTGTGCCGCCGCAGACAAAGGCCCGGCCATAAGACTGGCCAAGAGCAGCGCGCCGCCCAGCAGCATGTAATGCGCGTGACTACGTCTCGAACGGCCCCGTGCCTGTGGCGCGTCGGAGGGTGCGGGGCGTTCGGCTTGTTGTCTCAAAGGGTTTTGCGGCATGGCTCGGAAATGTTTTTGGACGACCTCACAGCATCTTGACAGAAGTCGCGCGAATTAAAAGGTTTGGATCTTTGTAAAGCTGGCGTGACCCGAGTTCTCGCCTCCGGCCATAGCTCTCTAAGTGCCGATCCGAGCCTTGTCGCGCGCCTCAAAGGCCCACAGGGCCTCTTGCAACTCCAGCGCATCAATGCCGTCGCGATCCTGGCCAGGCCTCCGTCAGCCGCATCGTATGCCACGCCGCAATTCCGCCCTCGGGTGGATATTGGAACCGGGGAAAGGCAGTCCGCATTTCGCTCGATGTTCGTAGAGCGGGACCGGCGCGTCTGTCGGATTGGCGCAAGTCACGCCGACGGGGCAATAGTGGCGCTGCAGCGCGACCACGCGCTCGAAGAAGGGCAGGCCAAGCAGGGTCGGCTCTCCGCCCGGTCAGGCAAACTGCACCTCGCGCTGCCCCGCCTTGACGCTCGCCGCGATCAGATCGCGCATATAAGTTTCGAGAACTGCATCTGACATGCGGAACTTCTTTTCCTGCGGGTAGAGATGTTCCTTTTCAAGGTAATAGCAATATTTGCAGTCGATATTGCAACGAGGCCGCATTGGCTTGGTCGTCACGGCAAAGGGCCGGGAGGGGCGTCATCGGATCATCCTTGCTTGGGGCGCGGGCGACGCTAGGCCAGCGACAGGTTCGCGCCGCTTGAAGGGTCGAAAACGTGCCACGTGTCGGGTTGAACGGTCAAGTCGATCAGATCGCCGATACCGGGCAGGTGGTTGTTCACGTCGGCGGAGATCAGGCTGGCATCGACGGCAAAGCCCTTTCCGGAGACCGGCCCCTCCTTCAGGCACCGCTCCACAGTGGCTTCAAACACCTGTCGCAGCAGGTTGCTTTCGCGGAACTTGGCGTGGCGATGCCGCGAGAAGGTCGAATGATCCGGGACGTTGCCCTCTAGGCCCAACCGGCAGAACCAACGATAGGCCAGGTTCAGGTGAACCTCGTTGCACAGGCGTCCTTCGGATCGGATGCCCATGACGTAGCCGATCACCAGCATCCGAATGATCAGTTCGGGGTCGATGGAGGGGCGGCCAAGGTGGCTGTAGAACGGTCGCAGCGCGTCCCGCAGGCTGTCGCCGTCAAGGAACAGATCGATCTCTCGCAGCATATGATCGGCCGGGACATGACGGTCCAGATTGAAATCATAAAACAGCTGCACTGGAGCGTCCTGCCGACCCATCATCCCGAAATCCTCCCATCCCCTCATCGACGAGTGAATCGAAAGACTTGCCGCACTGCAACAAAGACTTTTTCAATAGAATGGGCGGAAAGCTGTCGTTCGCTACAAAGACAAAGTGGTGCCTCTATCGTT
>NZ_DFRG01000145.1:0-6419 GCF_002378135.1 Thioclava sp. UBA3469 | reverse complement strand
CTTCACGGTGGCGTCGTTGGCGACCACCATGACCTCCTGGCCCTGCACCCGACCGATGCCGGCGATCACGCCCGCACAGGGCGCGGCATTTCCATACATGTCATGCGCCGCCGTCGCGCCGATTTCCAGGAACGGCGAGCCGGGATCCAAGAGCCCCGCCACCCGTTCGCGCGGCGCCATCTTGCCGCGCGACAGGTGCCGCTCCAGCGCAGCGGGACCACCGCCAGCCGCTGCCTGTGCAGCCGCGTTTTCGATCTGCGACAGCGCGTCGAGATGCGCCTTGCGATTGGCCTGAAAGTCCTCCGACGAGGTCAGGGCCTGCGATAACAGTTTCATTCCATCCTCCCCAAATCGCGCAGTTCCAGCGCGCGTTGCGCCGTACGCTCGAGGTAGCATTGCGACGCCACGACCGTGCGGATCGTGCCGTCCTTCCAAATCTCGTAGAGCAGCCCGCAATCGGCGTCGCGATACTGCCCCCACGCGCTTTGCGCATCGAGCAGCTTGTTGGCGAGCTCCGTGCCGCCCTGCTCCAGCAGACGGGCGCGCGCCGCCTTGTATTGCGACTTCGCGATATCGTCCCAGACCTGCGCCTCGCCTTGCAGGCAAGCCGAGATGCCAAGCGTCGTATCGCCGCCCGGCTGACCCTGACAGGTAGCGGCCGCCTCGCCGATACAGGCGGGATGCGTATCCTTCGCCCCGTCGAAACAGGCGCGCACCGCATCCGGATCGACGCTCGGCTCCTGCGCCAGGGCGGGTGTGGCACAGATCAGTGCCGCGACGATTGATAGCCCTTTCATTGGGTATCTCCTTCAAGCTGCTCGGCGCGCGCGATCAGGCGCAGCGCCTGCGCTCCGGTCAGTTGCATTTCACATTGCGATCCGGCCGGGCCGGCCCCCGAACCGCCGCCCCAAGTCGACATTTCATAGGTGCAGGACGCATCGCGATAGGCGATCCATGCGCGCTGCATTTCTTTCAGCGCAGGCACCTGCGGTGGCGCGGCGGAGCCCAGCTCTTTCAGTTCCGCATCCATCTTGCCGTCCTGCGCGACGATCGTCTGATAGGCCGCATTCAGGCGCGCGTCCCAATCGTCTCGTTCTGCACCGAAACAAAAGCCCATGCCCGCATTGCTCGACCCGGCATTGTCGACGGTCATGCAATGTGCAGCCCCAAGCCCGATACAGGCGCTGCGCGCGGGTCCGTTTTTAGCTGCGAGACAGGCCGTGATCACCTGCGGATCATAGGTGACGGGAATGCCTTCGGCGCGCGCGGCAGTGGCCGATAGGCCCAGCATGGCGACAGCGATCATCCAAAGCGTCTTCATTGCGCCCCTCCCTTGCCTTGAGCGGACAGCGTCTCGGCCCAATCGCGCAATTCCAGCGCATGTTCGGCGGTCTTGCGCATTAGGCAGCGCGCCTCGTCCGCCTCCGCACCCTCGTCCTGCAGCGCAGCCCCATAGGCGCAGGCGCCATCGCGGTAGCGCGCCCAGGCGGCTTCCGCCTCGCCCAGTTGCGCGCCTTGCAATCCGGACGGTGACTTGCCCGCCACGATTTGCGCCGCGTCACTGGCCGCCGCCGCTTGGCGCAAGCTGTCGAGGGCTGTCGCCGCATGGTCGGACCAGAGGGCGCGCTCGGCATCATAGCAGGCGCGGCGGTCGGTGGGGCTGGCATCGTCGCCTATGCAATTCTCCGCCGATTTGCCGATGCAGGAGGTGGGGGCGCCCGCGCTCGACAGGCAGATCTCCAGCGGGGCCGGATCGAAATCCGCCCCTGCCCCTTGGGCTTGTGCCGCCAGAGGCGCTGCAAGCCCGATCAGGAGGAGAGCGCCCGCTCGCATCAGACGGCTCCCATGATCTCGCGACCGATGAGCATCCGGCGGATTTCCGAGGTGCCCGCGCCGATCTCCATCAGCTTCGCGTCCCGGAACAGGCGCGAGACGTTGGAGTCGTTGAGGAACCCGGCGCCGCCAAGGGCCTGCACCGCCTGATGCGCCTGCACCATCGCCTGCTCGGACGCATAAAGCACGGTGGCAGCCGCATCCTGGCGCGTCACCGCGCCACGATCGCAGGCCTTCGCGACCTCGTAGGTATAGGCGCGCGCGGTGTTCATCGCGACATACATATCGGCGATCTTGCCCTGCATGAGCTGGAAATTCCCGATCGGCTGGCCAAACTGTTCGCGCTCCTTGCAATAGGGCACGACCTCGTCGAGGCAGGCCATCATGATGCCGGTGCCGATGCCCGAAAGCACCACGCGCTCGTAATCGAGCCCCGACATCAGGACGCGCACGCCGCGCCCCTCTTCGCCCAGCACGTTCTCGAACGGCACTTCGCAATCCTCGAAGAACAGCTGTGCCGTGTTCGAGCCGCGCATGCCGAGCTTGTCGAAATGCTTGGAGGTGGAGAAGCCCTTGAAATCCTTCTCGACGATGAAGGCGGTGATGCCCTTGGAGCCCGCTTCCGGGTCGGTCTTGGCATAGACCACGAGCGTATCGGCATCGGGGCCGTTGGTGATCCAGTATTTATGGCCGTTGAGCACGTAATAGCCGTTGCGCTTTTCGGCCTTGAGCTTCATGCCGACCACATCCGAGCCTGCGCCGGATTCCGACATCGCAAGCGCGCCGACGGACTGGCCCGAAATCAGGCCGGGCAGGTATTTCTTCTTCTGCTCATCCGAACCGTTCAGCTTGATCTGGTTCACGCAGAGGTTGGAATGCGCGCCGTAGCTGAGCGCGATCGAGGCCGAAGCCCGCGCGATTTCCTCGGTGGCCACGACATGGGCGAGATAGCCCATCCCTGCCCCGCCAAATTCCTCCGACACGGTGATCCCGAGCAGGCCAAGCTCGCCCATCTCGGTCCAAAGCTCGTTCGGAAACTCATTATCCAGATCGGTTTTGGCCGCGATCGGGGCCACACGCTCGGACGCCCAACGGCGCACCATATCGCGCAGTGCGGCGATATCCTCGCCCAGATCGAACTCCATCGAACCTGCGAACATCGGATCTCCTCCCCCGGTTTATTGAACGCACGTTCATTTATGCGCAATTGCCGAGTCGGGTCAAGGCCCGTGGGCTGGGACGCGGGCAAACGACGCAGCGGCACCGGCCAGATGGCACAGGGGCTGGTCACTTGCAGTGATTGCCGCCACAAAGAGACCTGAGAGCTTGGAAACCAACGGGAGCGCAGATGGGCCAGCCACGTCATATCGTGATCGGAGCGGGGATCGTGGGCACGATGACCGCATGGGCGCTGGCCCGTCGCGGGTTGCCGGTGACGGTGATCGACCGCCTGCCCGGCCCGGCGGAGCTGTGCTCGCGCGCGAATGCCGGGATCGTCTCGATCGGCCATGCGAGCGCCTGGGCGGGGCCGGATGCCTTGCCGCAACTGCTGCGCGCGATGGCGGGGCGCAATCCCGGCGTGAAGCTGACCGCGCCCTTCGATCCGGCGCTGTGGCGCTGGGGGACGACCTTCCTGCGAAACTGCACCGGGGCCGCGCAGGCACGCAATACCGCGCGGATGATGCGGCTGGCCGAGACCGCCCGCGCCGCCCTGCCCGACATGGCGCAGGAGCTCGGGCTGGACGCGCTGATCCGCTTCGAAGGTGGGCTCTATCTTTATAACGCAACCGCCGAGATCGACGCACATGACGACGGGCGGCTGACGCGGATCGACCCGGACTGGCTGGCCGAGAACGATCCGCTCTTGGCAGAGGCGGGTTTTGCGGGCGGGTTCCTCTCGCCGATGGATGCCGCGGGGAACTGCCACGAGGTGACCCGCGCCGCCGCCAAGGCCCTTACCGCCAAGCACGGCGTGCAGTTTCGCTACAACAGCGCGGTGACCGGCTTCACGCAGGCTCATGGCAAGATCACCGGGGTCAACCTCGCCGACGAGACGCTGCCCGCGGCGCAGGTGATCCTCGCCGCCGGGATCGAGACGCCCGATCTGGCGCGGCCTCTGGGCTTTGCGCCGGATATCTACCCGGTGAAGGGCTATTCGGGGACGTGGGAAGTCCGAGACCCGAGCCGCCTGCCCCGCCACCCTTATATCGACGAGGCCGCGATGCTGGCTGTGGCCTCTTACGGTGGTGTCTTGCGGGTGACCGCGATCGCAGAATTCGCCGGGCGCGACCGGACGCTGCGCGAGGATCGCACAAAGGTGCTGACCGATTACGTTGCCGCGCGTTTCGGCGATGCGGTGAGCGATGCGCCGCCCGTGCTGTGGACCGGGCTGCGGCCCTCGACCCCGCATGGCCCGCCGTTCCTTGGTCGGGTGAAGTCTTACGACAATCTGTGGGTCAATGCGGGCCACGGGCAGTTGGGCTGGACGCTCTCGGCGGGCTGCGGTGCGCTACTGGCCGATGCGATCACCGGTGCCGCCAATGGACCGCGGGAGGTGTCGGCCCCGGCGCGCTGGCTGGCGCCTCTGTGAGACTCGTGACTTTGAAGGAGACGACATGAGCCCGAAAATCATCCCCTATGAGATCGCTGAAAAGCTGGACTGGCCCGGCGCGATAGCTGCACTGCGCGCAGGCCATACGCGCCCGAAGGCGGAGTTGGGCGATACGTTTCTCGGGCCCTCTGACGCGGTCTTGCTGAGCCGCGCGGCCTACATTCCGGGGCTGGGCTACGGGGTGAAATCCTTCACCGTCTGCGACGGCAATGCGCAGGTGGGACTGCCGACGGTGCAAGGCGCGATGGTGGTGTTCGAGCCCGAGCATGGCCAGCCCATCGCCATCGTCGATTGCCCGCTAGTGACCGAGTTCAAGACCGCCGCCGATTCCGTTCTGGGCGCGCAGCTTCTGGCCCGGCCCGACAGCCACCGACTGCTGATCGTGGGGGGCGGCCGGGTCGCGCGCTCGCTGATCGCGGCCTATGCGGCGGGCTTTCCGGGGCTGACGGAGATTACGCTCTGGACGCGCCGCCCCGAGCAGGCACAGGAACTGGCGGAGGGCCCTGCCCCCGAGGGCATCAGCCTGCGCGCGGTGACCGAACTGGCCGAGGCGGTGGCGGAGGCCGATATCGTCAGCAGCGCCACGATGGCGCGCGCGCCAGTCCTGCAGGGTGCATGGGTAAAGCCGGGCACCCATGTCGATCTGATCGGAGCCTATAAGGCCGATATGCGCGAGGCCGACGATGCGCTGATCTCGACGGCAAGCCTCTTCGTCGACAGCCGCGACACCACGCTGGGCCATATCGGCGAGTTGCTGATCCCGATCCGCGAGGGGGTAATCACGCCCGAGGCGGTGAAGGCGGATCTCTACGACCTGATCGGCGGTGCGCGCGGGCGGGAAAGCGCCGAGGAGATCACGCTCTACAAGAATGGCGGCGGCGCGCATCTCGACCTGATGATCGCCGACTGGATCTCGCGCGCGGGGTAAGGGTCAGCGCGCCGCCTCTTCAGGTCTCGGCCTCTTCGCGCAGGATACGCGCGATCTGGGCGGCGTCATCCGTCGAGAAAGTCAGCGGCAGGCGCAGGTCCAGCAGCGTCGCCAGCACCGCATCGGTGCGCGGCAGGTTCTGCGCCTCGGCGTAACGCCAGCTGTCATGGCGCGAGGTGAAGCCCGCGGGCTCATCCGCGCCGAACCATTTCAGCTCGACCCCGCGGGCCGCAGCCCGGGCGACGAAATCCAGCATCTCGGGGGCGGAGCGTCCCGGCAGGCGAAACTGGAAAGACGAGCCGACATAGCTCTCGGCCTCGGGGCGCTCGATCAGCGCGATCCCCTCCGCCCCGGCAAGCCCGGCTTCGACCTCACGGTAGAGCGCATTCCAGCGCGCCACCCGATCCGCCAGCGTCGACAGTTGCGGACGCAGGATCGCGGCGCGCAGATGGTCCATCCGGCCCGAGACATTGGGCGTGTCGTATTTCAGCCCCTCGAACACCTCCGCGCCGGGCGCGGCCCGGTGGCGCTCATAGAGCATGTAGCTGCCCGAGAGCAGGATCATCCGCGCCGCCAGCTCGGCATCGTCGGTCACGATCAGCCCGCCCTCGCCCGAATTCATGTGCTTGTAAGTCTGGGTCGAATAGCAGCCGATCGCGCCATGCCGCCCCGAGTGAACCCCGGCCCATGTCGCCCCCATCGTATGGGCGCAATCCTCGATCACCGTTAGATCATGGTCGCGCGCAATCTCCATCAGCGCATCCATGTCGCAGATATGGCCGCGCATATGCGACAGCATCAGCACCCGCGCCTGCGGGGCTTTCGCCGCCAGATCGTCAAGGTCGATGGTCAGCTGGTCGGTAACCTCAACCAGCACGGGCTTGCCACCGACCGCCGCGATCGCGCCGGGCACGGGGGCGAGCGTGAAGGCATTGGTCAGCACCGGATCGCCCGGCCCCACGCCCACGGCGCGCAGCGCGCAGCCCAAGGCATAGCCACCCGAGGCCACCGCAAGGCAATAAGGCGCACCGGTCAATCCAGCGAATT
>NZ_DFRG01000091.1:0-19749 GCF_002378135.1 Thioclava sp. UBA3469 | reverse complement strand
GATCTGGGTGCCGGTGCCGATGGCGACGCCAAGGTCTGCCGCCGCCAACGCCGGGGCATCGTTGATGCCATCACCCACGAAGGCGACCGGACCGATATGGCGCAGGCCTTCGACCGCGTCGCGCTTGCCGTCGGGCAATACTTCGGCCTCGATCCGGTCGATGCCGAGATCGTGGCCGACCGCTTCTGCAGTGGCGCGGGTGTCGCCGGTGACCATCGCCACCTGCTTGCCCGCCTTGTGCAGGGCGTCGACCGCTTCGCGCGCCTCGGGTTTGATCGGGTCCGACAGCGCCATAAGGGCGACGGGCCGGTCGTCGAGCGACATCCAGACCGGGGTTCGGCCTTTCGCGGCCAGCGCCTTCGCACGTTCGGCATAGGGCGCGATATCGGCGCCTGCCTCTTCCATCGCACCGGCATTGCCGATCCAGAGCTTGGCGCCTTCGGCTTGCGCGCGCAGCCCCTTGCCGGACAACGCCTTGACGCGCTTGACCGGCGCATGGGCGATGCCGCGCGTCTCGGCCTCGGCGAGTATCGCACGGGCCAGCGGGTGTTCCGAGCGCGCCTCGGCGCCTGCGGCCAGCGCGAGGATTTCCGTCTCGGGAAGATCGGCGAGCGGTTCGAGATCGGTCAGGGCCGGGTGGCCTTCGGTCAGCGTGCCGGTCTTGTCGAAGCCCACGACTGCGACTTCCGAGAGCCGTTGCAGCGCGTCGCCACGGCGGAACAGCAGGCCCAGTTCGGCGCCGCGCCCGGTGCCCACGAGGATCGAGACGGGCGTCGCCAGACCCATCGCGCAGGGGCAGGCGATGATCATCACCGAGATCGCCGCGACGAAGGCATGCGAAAAGCCCATGCCCGCGATCATCCAGATCGCGAAGGTCAGGAGCGACAGCGCCATGACTACGGGCACGAAGACGCGGGTGACCTTGTCGACCAGCGCCTGCACCGGCAGTTTTGCGCCCTGCGCGGCTTCGACCATCGCGATGATCCGCGACAGGACGGTGTCGCCGCCGGTCGCGGTGACGCGGTAGCTGAGTGCGGATTCGCCATTCACGGTGCCGCCGGTGATCGGATCGCCTTCGGTTTTTGCGACGGGGACCGGCTCGCCGGTCAGCATGCTCTCGTCGATATGGCCGGCACCTTCGGCGATCACCCCATCGAGGGCTACGCGTTCGCCGGGGGCGAGCAGAAGGATGTCGCCGGGCACGAGTTCCTCGATCGGACGTTCCTCGACGCCGTTTTCGGTCTGCACGCGCGCGGTCTTGGGCTGCAACCCGATCAGCCGCGAGATCGCCTCGCCTGCGCGGCCCTTGGCGCGCGCCTCCAGCCAGCGGCCCAGCAGGATCAGCGTGACGATGGTCGCCGCCGCCTCGAAATAGACGCCGCGCGCGCTCTCGGGCAGAAGCCCGGGCGCAAGCGTGACGAGGGCGGAATAGACGAACGCGGCGAGCGAGCCCATCGCGACGAGCGAATTCATCTCGGGCGAGCCGCGCAGCAGGGCAGGCACCCCGATGCGCAGAAAGACGCGGCCGGGGAAGGCCAGCACCAGCGCGGTGAGGATCATCTGCACCCACCAACTTGCTTCGATCCCGATCGTATTGGCGATCAGGCGATGCATGCCGGGGATCATATGCGCTCCCATTGCGAGTACGAAGACCGGGGCGGTCAGCGCGAGCGCGGTCAGGAACTGGCGCTTGAGCTGGCGCGCCTCCTGCATCTGGCGCTCGGCGGCGCTGGGACCGCTGGCCAGCTCCTCTTTCAGGCGCCCCGGATAGCCCGCTTGGTCGAGCGCCGTTTTGAGGCTCTCGAGATCGGCAGGCCCGTCGAATTCGACATGGGCACTGCGCGCCATCAGGTTGGCCGAGGCGTTTTGCACGCCGGGTTGTGCCATGAGTGCGCGTTCGACCCGACCGGTGCAGGCCCCGCAATGCATGGCGTCGATGATAAAAGTGGCTTCGCTCATAGGGCGTTATCTGATCCTGCACGGGGCTGCGGTCAAGCGTCGCGCGACATATGCAAGCAATTGAATTTGTCGTGAGGAACTGTTATATCTTCTGACAACGTAACCTTTTTCGTGGAGTGCCCTCGAATGAACCTCGACCGTGCGATTTTTGCCTTTGCTGGCGTGATGATCCTGATCTCGCTGCTGCTGGCCGTCTATGTCTCGATGTATTGGCTGTGGTTCACCGCCTTCATCGGCGCGAACCTGCTGCAATCGGCGTTCACCGGCTTCTGCCCGGCTGCGATGATCTTCGGCAAGTTCGGCATCAAATCGGGCTGCGCTTTCGGTAAGTAATCGACAAAGCGGCAACGATTGGCGCTGGCCTTTTTCTGACCCGAGACCAAATTCTTGAGAGGGTGGGGCGGCTTTGCTAGCCTCACCCTTGGTTTGTCGAACGCTTTGCCGGGAGACGCCGCAGGATTTTGCAGGAGTTTGATAATGGATCGCCGCGCTTTTCTTCTCTCGCTGGCCGCCTTGCCCTTCGCAAGCCTGCCCGCCTTTGCCGCAACCGAACCTGCGCAAAGCGTCGAGACCGGGCCGGCCAAGCGCTGGCCGATCGGGTCGCAATATTATCCGACGAAAGTGGCGGTGAAACCGGATCTGCCGGTGGGCTCGATCATCATCGTTTCAGATAAGTTCTTCCTCTATCACATCGTCGCGCCGGGCGTGGCGATGCGCTACGGCGTGGCCGTGGGCAAGGATGAGCTGAAGTTCCGCGGCACCGCGACGGTGGCGCGCAAAGTCAAATGGCCGAGCTGGACGCCCACCCGCGAGATGATCGAACGCAACCCGGCCTACAAGAAATACGAGGACGGGATGAAGGGCGGGCCGCAGAACCCGCTCGGCGCGCGGGCGATGTATCTCTACCAGAACGGGCGTGACACGGCGATCCGCATCCACGGCACGACCGAGCCGGGCTCGATCGGGCATGCGGTCTCCAACGGCTGCATCCGGATGGTGAACGATCACGTCATCGATCTGTTCAACAGCGTTCCCGTCGGCACGCAGGTTACTGTCTACTGATGAAACTTACCTCGATTGCCGAGGTCGCCGCGCTCGATTTCGACACGATCATCGACGTGCGCTCACCTTCGGAATTCGCCGAGGATCATATCCCCGGCGCCATCAATCTGCCCGTGCTCGACGATGAGGAGCGCGCCCGCGTCGGCACGATCTACAAGCAGGTCGCGCCGTTCGATGCCCGCAAGATCGGCGCGGCGCTGGTGGCGCAGAATGCTGCGAAACACTTGCAAGGGCCACTGGCCGACAAGGAAGGCGGCTGGCGGCCGCTGGTCTATTGCTGGCGCGGCGGGCAGCGGTCGGGGTCGTTCGCGACGATCCTCAAGCAAGTCGGCTGGCGCGTGGAGCTTGTCGAGGGCGGCTACAAGGCTTTCCGGTCGCTGGTGGTGGAGGCCGGGCTTGCCGCGATGCCCTGTCCCGTTGTCGTTCTCGACGGCAATACCGGCACCGCGAAGACCGACATCCTGAAAGCCGCGCGGGCGCAGGGTGCGCAGGTCATCGATCTGGAGGGGCTCGCCAATCATCGCGGCTCGCTCTTCGGGGCGATGGAGGGTGGCCAGTCGAGCCAGAAGGATTTCGAGTCGCGGCTGATCATGGAGATCGCGGCGCTTGATCCGGCGCGCCCAGTGCTGCTGGAGGCGGAAAGCTCGAAGATCGGCGATCTGCAACTGCCCGCCGGGATCTGGGCCGCGATCAAGGACGCGCCGCGCCTGCGAGTGCGTGCGCCGCTGTCGGAGCGGGCGCAGTATCTCGCGCGGGCCTATGCGGATATCACGGCGGATGCCGATCGGCTGCTGGCGGTGCTCGATCAGTTGCGGCCCTTCCAGCCCGCCGAGCGGATCGCAGCGTGGCAGGCACAGGCCACGGCGGGGGAATATGCGGCGCTGGCGGGAGAGCTGATGCGCGACCATTACGATCCGCGCTACGAGAAGCACCGCGCGCGCCATGTGGAGCGGGAGCGGGTGATCGAGGCGCAAAGCCTCGCGCCGGAGGCGATCGAAGGCCTGGCAGCGCAGGTGGTGAAAGAGGCGCAGGAGATGGCGGAGCGCTGAGGGACGCGCCCGAGCCTCGGGTGGGTGCTTCACTCGATGCGTGGCTGGGTGATTTATTTAGCAAGCCCGAAAGACCGCTAGGCCCGCGACGCCATCGCCAATGCGCCCACCCAAGGGTCGAGCGCGTCCCGTCTCTCACCGCACCCGCAGGAACGCCGGACCCTCCGCAATCAACCCGATCTGCGCGGCGCGGTAGCCTGCCGCTTCCAGCTTTGCCAGAACCTCCGCAGCCTGCGCCGCGGGCACGCTCGCCAGCAACCCGCCCGAGGTCTGCGGATCGTGCAGCAGCTCCGTTCGCGGGCACGGCGGCGCGGTCATCCGGCCCGCGCAATTGGCGATGTTTTGCGGCAGAAGCGTCGAGTGCTCGCCTGCCTCGGCCAAAGCCTCGGCCCCATCGAGCAGCGGGATCGCGGCGAGGTTCAGCTCTGCCGAGACGCCCGACGCCTCGCACAGACCCAGCAGATGCCCCGCGAGACCAAAGCCCGTCACATCCGTCATCGCGGAGGCCACCGGCGCGAGGATCACGGAGGCCTCGGCAGAGCTGCGACCCATGCTCTCCAGCGCGCCTGCGACCACCTCGCCCGGCGCGTGTTTCGCCATCTCGGCGGCGAGGATCACGCCCGTTCCAAGCGGCTTCGTCAGGATCAGCACCTCGCCGGGCGTCGCGCCGTCTTGACCCAAAGGCCGCTCGGCCAGCCCGGTCACGGTGAAGCCCAGTGTCAGCTCCGCGCCCATCGAGGTATGGCCGCCGACGAGATCGCAGCCCGCGTCGCGGAAAGCCTCGGACGCCGCGCTAAGCATCTCGCGCAGGGCCCGCGCGCCGAGTTCCTCTGATTGGCGGGGCAGGGTGACCTGCGCCAAGGCCGCCTGCGGGGCTGCGCCCATCGCCCAGGCGTCGCTCATCGCATGCAGCGCCACGATCCGGCCCAACAGCCACGGGTCCTCGGTGAAGGCGCGGACGTGATCGGTGGTGAAGACCTGCGTTTGCGTGCCACAAGACAGCACGGCGGCATCGTCGCCCGGACCGCTCAGCACATCGCCGCGCGCGGGCGCGGGCAGATCGGACAGCGCCTCGCGCAGCGCCTGACCGCCGAGCTTCGCGCCGCAGCCGCCGCACATCGGTTTGCTGCCCAGAACGTCTTCGATCCCCTGCGCGTGCTCACGCGGTAGCGGCGGCGGCAGCATCGCGGGCAGGTCGTGGACCTTCGCCATGAACTTGCGGTCGATATGGTCCTTCCAGCGCCACAGCCATGCACCGTTCAACGGCAGGCCCCATTTGTCGGCCACCGCCTGCTTGCCGCCCGTGGAGATCAGCTTCAGATAATCGCGCTGCGGCTGATAGGTCTTCATCACCCCGCCTGACGCCGCCGCACGCAGATTGGCGAAGAGCGGCTTCGCTTCGCGCACCGCATAGACGCCCGCCTTGGGGCGCGGCGCGTGGCTGAGATGGGCGATGTCGCCTGCGGCAAAGATCGCGGGATCGGAGCTTTGCAGCGTCGGGCCGACCGTGACGAAGCCGTCGGTCAGATCGAGTCCGGTCTCGGGCAGCCAGTCGGCGGGTTTCGTAGCCCCCGTGCCGATGATGAAATCGGCCTCCGCCGCGCGATCCCCTTGCAGAAGGAGCCGCCCTTTTTCCGCGCCGATCAGCGCCGCGTCGGTCTCGATGGTCACGCCAAGCCGCGCGCAGTGCGCCAGCATCGCGTTCCGAGCGCCGGTGCCAAGCGCGCGCAGCGCCTCGGGGGCTGCCTCATAGACCGTGACCTGCGCCTGCGGCAGACGGTGCGCGCAGGCCATCGCGAGCTCCACCCCCGCCACGCCGCCGCCGACCACGGCGACCTTCGGCGACTCGGGCGGATTAGCGGCGAAAGCGTCCCAGGCATCGGCGAAAGCGTCGAGCGGTTTCGCAGGCACGACGTGGTCGAGAAAGCCCGGAAGTTGCGGCATCTCGGCCGTGATCCCGATATCGATCGAGGCCACGTCATAGGCGATCGGTGCACGCCCCGGCACCTCGATCAGCCGCCGCGCCCGGTCGATCCCCGTGGCGCGCCCCAGAACCAGCCGCGCGCCCGCATGCCGCGCAAGCTTCACCAGATCGAGCTGCAGCTCGTCACGGGTATAATGCCCCGCCACATGACCCGGTAGCATTCCCGAATAGGCAGCGGAGGGCGTTGGATTGATCACGGTCAGCCGCACACCCGGCAACGGGTTCATCCCCCACATCCGCAGCACCAGCGCATGGGTATGACCGCCCCCGATCAGAACGATATCGCGTGTCAGGGGCAGGGCAGGGGCGGCGTGCATGGTCTCTCCTTTTCCCCTCATGCCTAGCCTTTGCGCGCGGCTTCGCCAATTCCCAATATGCCGCAGCGAAATGGGGGCAATTTTCCCGCAAAACGTCCTTGACTGGACGATCCGCTTTGCCTAGTTAGCCCCCCAGTGGCTAGGTAGCTCAGCTGGTTAGAGCACACGACTCATAATCGTGGGGTCGGGGGTTCAAGTCCCCCCCTCGCCACCACTCCTCCCCCTCTTTCGGGAGAGATGCGAAAAGGGCGCCCCGCAGGGCGCCCTTTGCTTTTGTCTCTGGCTCAACCTCAGTTCGAGGCGGTACGCAGAAGATCGGTGATCCGGCGCACGACGGCGCGGCGGTTGGCTTCCGAGGCACCTTCGGTCTGCACCTTCAGGTCCTGCTCGCCATAGCCCTGCACCACAAGGTTCTCGGCGGGGACGTCGAAATACTCGCTCAGAGCCAGCGCAACCGATTCCGCGCGACGGTCCGAGAGCGCGAGGTTGTAGGCGGCGCTGCCGACGGCGTCGGTATGGCCTTCCACGAGGAACAGCTCGCGCGGGTTCTCGTCGATGCGCTGCTGGATCGCCTGACCCAGAGCCGAAAGGGCCTGCGCCTGATTGGGCTGGATCGCGGAGGAACCGGTCTCGAAGTTGATATTCTCGACCGAGATCGCCGGAGCGAGATCGCGAACCGGGGTGATGTTGCGCACCTGCGAGAGCGTGAAGGTACGGTCGATGCCACTCTGACGGGTCAGCGCATCACGGAGCGCTTGCTCGTTGCTGGACGAAACCGTCGCAACGGGCTTGGGCTTGGGAAGCGCCGAGACGTCGACCGGATCGGCGCCGCGCGCGTCGTCGACCAGCAGGTACTGCGTACCGTCGGGCTGGACCAGCGTGCGCTTCAGGATCTGGCGCTGGGCGTCATAGACGGTGACGATCTGGCTACCATCGGGCTTGGTCACGATCGTGCGCGACGAGCCGTCCGCGTAGTCCTGCGTGCGGATTTTCGAGCCGGGCTGACGCAGCAGCGCGTTGTCGTCCTTCACCAGCTGGTAGGAGCCGTCGGGCTGTTGCACCACGACGCGGTCGCCCGAATTCACGGCCACTTTCGAGCCGTTGTTCAGGATTGCCCCCACGGCGAGCGCACCGAGACCCGAGAGGGCTGCGGTTTCCAGCGTGCTCAGACGGTCTTTCTTTTTCTTCTTCGACGAGTCGGTCTGCGCGGTTGCCTGCGCCTGAGCGTCGGGCTTGGCGTCGACCGAGGTCGAGAAGTCTTCGGATGCGCTGCGCGCGGTCTCTTCGGTCACCGTCTCTTCGGTGGCATTGGCGGTGTCGGTGCTGTCGGTCGGCGCGTTGAGCGCCTCGTTCTGCACGGCTTCGCCTTCGATCGCGGCTTTCGTATCGGTCAGCGCGTTCTCCAGCAGCTTCGTCGCCTTGGTGGCCGCCGTGTCTTGGCTTGCCTGCTGATCGGTTTCGGCATTTGCGGTCGTGTCCGCGCTGGCCGAGCCGTCTGCCGTCGCGTCGGCATTGGCAGCCTCTTCCGGCTGGATCACCTTCGGTTCGACTTCGGAGCCGGACCCGCCGTTGCCTTCCTGCACGACCTGCGTGTCGGAGGTGGTGTCCGTCGAAGCCTCGCCTGCAGGTTTCGCCTCGGGCTCTGCCGTCGCGGTGCTGTCCGCCTGGGCCTCCGAGTTCTGCATCGCGTTTTCGGTGGTGTCGGTCACCGGGGCAGGGGCGTCCTGCGAGGTGGTGTCGGGGCTGAGCGTGTTCGTCGCCTCGGCGTCCGTCTGGCCGTCGGTCGCGGTGGTGGCATCGGTCGAGCCATCAGCCGTTGCGGTGGTCGAGCCATCGGTTTCAGCCGTAGCGGAGTTGTCGGTCTCAGCGGTGGTCTCTGCGGTCGTATCCGCCGAGGTCGAGCCATCGGTGTTTGCGGTGGCCGAACCGTCGGTCTCTGCCGGTGCCGCAGCATCGGGCTGTGCGTCGGTCGCAGCGGCTGCGTCGGTCTCGGCAGAGGCATCGGCATTCGCATCGGTATTGGCATCCGTCGTCGCAGCGGCGGCCGCGTCGGCGTTGGTATCGGTGTTCGTGGTCTCGGATTGAGTGGTCACATCCGCGCCGCCTTCGACTGCGGCTTTCGCGCTGGCGTCGGGGGTGTCACCGCTCGCAGCCGGGTCCTGGTCGGCGGGCGGGGCTGCGCCTTCGATCGCGGCTTTTGCGGCCTGATCGGCTTCGCTGTCGCTCATCGGCGCGTCGGCATTCGCCGGATCGGTGCCTGCCGCAGCCTCGGCGGAGCCATCGGCATTTGCCGCATCGGCCTCGCAATCGGCTTTCGCCTTCTTCATCGGGGTGCCATCGGCGAGCGCCTTCGCGATGCATTCAGCGGCGGCGGTATTGCTATCCTGGGCAAGCGCACTGAACGGCAGGATCGCCGGGCTCAGCGCGGCAAGGCCGGCAACGAGCGCAGTGGTCGTCTTCAACGTCTT
Source organism: Thioclava sp. UBA3469 (assembly GCF_002378135.1). Lineage (NCBI taxonomy): Bacteria > Pseudomonadati > Pseudomonadota > Alphaproteobacteria > Rhodobacterales > Paracoccaceae > Thioclava > Thioclava sp. UBA3469. Next base: position 10,910 of record NZ_DFRG01000091.1, on the reverse strand, counting down.
CATGTCGTCTCCCTTTCATGCGGCATCTGGCCGCGTATCGGGGGGCCAAACGTTTCACAGACCTGTGTGTTCCGGCGCTCTGTTGATCGTCGGCAGGAATCAGCACGGGGCGGACCCGCAGGCCCGCCCCGTGATTTGGGAAGAAAAATCTATGCCGGTTCGGCTTAGTGGGTCTTCTTGACCGCTTTCAGCTTGTCGATCCCGAGCATCTTCATCGCGGTCTTCTCGTAGAACGGTTCCGAGGTGCCCTTGCGCAGTTTGCGCATGAAATACTTCTCGAAACCGATCTTGGCGAGGTGGACCCATTTGCCCTGGCTCGACCAGTTGACGTTGCGCGGCGGAAGCTGCGGCTGGGCCACGAAGGCGATGCCGCTGTCGCCGAAATCTGCCAGACAGATCGCGTTCCAGGTGCCGGTCTCGTCGGGCTCCTGACCGCGCACGATATTGCCGAGGTTATGCGCGGTGGCGGTGACCATCGACTCGATCATGAAGCCGGTCTTCGGCACGCCGCAGGGCACCGGGGTCGGGCCCATCGGCGGGATCGCGATCCCGACGCCGATGCCGAAGACATTCGGGTATTTCGGGTTGCGCTGGTGCTTGTCGACGATGACGAAACCGCGCGGGTTCACGAGACCTTCGAGCCCCATCACCGCCGGGATGCCACGGAAAGGCGGCAGCATCATCGAGTATTTGAACGGCATCTCGTGGGTCGCCTTGACGGAGCCGTCATCGGCGATCTCTTCGACATGCATCACGCCGTCTTCGACTTTCTTCACGCGCGACGAGGTCATCCACTTCATGTGCTTGTCGCGCATCGCGCCTTCGAGAAGACCCTTGGTGTCGCCGACGCCATCGAGGCCGAGATGGCCGACATAGGGTTCGGAGGTGACGAAGGTCATCGGCACTTGATCGCGGATCTTCGCCCGGCGCAGCGCGGTGTCGAGGATGAAGGCGAATTCATAGGCTGGGCCGAAGCAGGATGCACCCTGCACCGCGCCCACGATGATCGGGCCGGGGTCTTCGCAGAAGCGCTTGAAGGCGGTGCCGGCATCCTCAGCGTGATCGACATGGCAGACCGAGTGGGTGAAGCCGTCGGGTCCGAGCCCCTCGATCTCGTCGAAGGCGAGTTCAGGGCCGGTAGCGAGCACGATGTAATCGTAGGAAACCTCGCGGCCATCCTCCAGCTCGACCTTGTTGTCATCGGGGTGCAGGCGCTTCGCCGCGACCGGAATGAACTTGATGTTCTTCTTCTTCATCGTCGGTTCGAGATCGACGGTGATGTCCTTGCGGTCGCGCCAGCCGACGGCGACCCAAGGGTTGGAGGGCACGAAGTGGTACTTCGGGTCCTTGGTAATGACGGTGATTTCGTCTTCCTTGCGGACTTGGTCACGCAATTCATAAGCCATGATGGCGCCGCCAAGACCTGCGCCCAGCACCACGATATGTGCCATTTTGTTCCCTCCCGTTACCCGGTCATCAACTTGTCACGTCTAACTCGATAGATGCAATTGTTTGAATGTGTCAAGAAGACCCGCCTTTCAAATCCTGCGACGAATCAGCCTGTGGAACAAGTCTGACGCTAACGTGAAGTGAAAAGACACTTGCGAAACAACGAAAAAGGGCCGGCGCGCGGCCGACCCTTTCCCATTCGCATCAGTAGGACTGACTTACTTCGGCGGTTCTGCCGTGATCCCCTCGACGTAGAAGGTCATCGAGTGAAGCTGATCGTCGGTCGCCATTTCGCCATCGGCGAGGAAGGCCGTACCGTCCTGCTTGTTCAGCGGGCCGGTGAAGGGATGAGCCTTGCCCGAGCCGATATCGTCCTTGAGTTGCAGCGCCTCTTTCTTGACGTCGTCCGGCACGGCGGAGGAGATCTCGCCGATCTCCACCATGCCGCTGTCGATGCCGCCCCAGGTGGCTTCCGACTTCCAGGCGCCGTCCATGACCGCACCGACGCGCTCGATGTAATAGGGCGCCCAGTTGTCGATGGTCGACGCGACGCGCGGCATCGGCGCGAAGCTCGACATATCCGAGGCCTGACCGAAGGTGATGACGTTGCCGGCTTCCTGAGCTTTCGCCTGGGGCGCGGTCGAGTCGGTGTGCTGCAGCAGCACGTCCACACCATCGGCGATCAGGGCTGCGGCCGCGTCGGCCTCTTTCGCCGGATCGAACCAGGTGTAAGCCCAGACCACTTTCATCTCGATATCCGGGTTCACCTTCTTCGCGGCCAGATAGGCGGCGTTGATGCCCTGATAGACCTCGGGGATCGGGAAGGAACCGATATAGCCGATCTTGTTGGTCTTGGTCATGCGACCGCCGATCGTGCCCTGAATGGCGCGACCCTGATAGAACTTGGCGTCGTAGGTGGCGACGTTGTCCGCGAGCTTGTAGCCGGTGGCGTGCTCGAATTTCACGTCGGGGAATTTTTTGGCGACGTTCATCACCGCGTCCATGTAGCCGAAGGAGGTCGCGAAGATCAGCTTGTTGCCGTCCAGCGCCAGCTGGGTCAGCGCGCGCTCTGCATCGGGGCCTTCCGGCACGTTCTCGATGAACGAGGTCTTCACCTTGTCGCCGTATTTCTCTTCGATCGCCTGACGACCTTGGTCGTGCTGGTAGGACCAGCCCATGTCGCCAACGGGGCCGACATAGATGAAGCCGATTTTCAGAGGCTCGTCAGCGGCGAAAGCCGGGACGCCGGCGCCCGCGACGACGGCCGTGGCGGCGGTGGTTTTCAAAAAGGATCTGCGGTTCATCGCGTTACTCCAAGTTGGGTGGCGGGCCTCTTGATGGGGCCCTTCGAGAGATGCCTCAGCTCGAGGCGTGGAAAGATTTGCCGAGGCTGGCAGGCGCGGCCTGCACGCCGTGGCGGTGAATGGCGGATAGGATGACCAGCACCACGATGGTGATGACATAAGGGGCCATCGAGAGGATATGCACCGGGATCGCGTAGCCTGCGGCCTGCAATTGCAGCTGCAGCGCGGTGATGCCGCCGAAGAGATAGGCCCCCAGCAGCACGCGCCACGGGCGCCAGCTTGCGAAGACGACGATGGCGAGTGCGATCCAGCCTGCGCCTGCGGTCATGCCTTCGGTCCATTGCGGCACGCGCACGAGGCTGAGATAGGCGCCGCCCAGACCGGCCAGCGCCCCGCCGAAGGCGAGCGCGGCAAAGCGCACGGCGACGACGCGGTATCCCAGCGCGTGGGCTGCGTCATGGCTCTCGCCCACCGCGCGCAGGATCAGCCCGGCGCGGGTGGAGCGCAGCACGTACCAGACCACCGCGACGAGGATCAGCGAGAGATAGACGATCCAGTCATGCGAGAACAGGATGCGGCCCAGCACCGGAATATCCGAGAGCGGCCCGAAGTCGATCTTGGCCGTCGGCGGCGGGCGCACACCCTCGTAGCCCTTGCCGATCAGCGCGCTCAGGCCCAGCCCGAACAGCGTCAGCGCAAGGCCCGTCGCGACTTGGTTCGACAGAAGCTTCTGCGTCAGGAAGGCAAAAAGCGTCGCCAGCAAGGCACCGGCGATCGCGCCCATCAGGAAGCCCAGAACCGGGCTGCCGGTCGCGACGGCGGCGGCGAAGCCTGCGACCGCGCCCATGATCATCATCCCCTCGACGCCGAGGTTGAGCACGCCCGATTTCTCGGCGACCAGTTCGCCGGTCGCGGCCAGCAGAACCGGGGTCGATGCGCCCATCAGCGTCGCCGTCAGGGTGATGATATCGATGCCGCCTACGATCATAGTGCGCCTCCATGTCCCCAGAACAGAACCGGCCCCCAAGCCAGATAGCCGCCGACGAGGCCGACGATGAGCCCGGCCACAGAGGCGTAACGCTCGCGTCCATGCAGGGTGGGGCGGCGGGGCTCTTCGCTGTCGGGGCGCGCGCCGATGCGGTAGATCACCGCCCGTGAGGCTCCCAGCGCCAGCTCGAACACCACCATCATCACCACGCCGATCACGACGAAGGCCCAGAACGCCTGCGCCACCGCGAGCAGGTAGTACAGGCCAAGTCCCATGACGGTGCCGCCAAGGAAGATGATCATCAGGCGCAGCGAGGGGAGTTTTTGCGTCATGCCGCGACCCTCCCGAAGCGGATGCGGAAATTGGTCAGCACGTCGAAGGCCAGCAGGAAGAACAGGAGCATACCCTGGAAGACCTGAATCGCCGCCGAGGGCAGGCCCAGCATCAGCTGCGCCATGTCGCCGCCGATATAGGTGAGCGCCATCAGGAGCCCCGCCAGTAGGATGCCGATCGGATGCAGGCGGCCAAGGAAGGCCACGATGATCGCGGTGAAGCCGTAGCCCACGTTGAAACTGTCGGTGATCTGACCCGAGGGGCCGGAGACCTCGAACATGCCCGCAAGCCCCGCGAAGGCGCCGCCCATGCCAAGCCCGAGCATCACCAGCCGTGCTGGGATCACGCCTGCGAAGCGCGCAGCCCGCGGCGCCTCGCCCGCGACGCGGATGCGGAAACCGGTGATATGGCGGTGCATCAGGCCATAGGTGAAGATCACCGCGATCAGTGCAGCGACGACGCCCCAATGCATCCCCGTGCCCTCGATCAGCTCGTGATTGAAGGCCGAGGGGTAGTCTTGCAGGTTGCGCGAGCCGGGAAAGCCGAAACCTTCAGGGTTCTTGAGCGGGCCGAAGGCCATATAGGCCAGCAGGTTCTCGGCCACGTAGACCAGCATCAGCGAGACGAGAATTTCCGAGGTGCCGAACAGCACCTTCAGTACCGCCGGGATCATCGCCCAGAGGAAGCCGCCAAGCGCGCCCAGCACGATCATCGCCGGGAACAGCCAGTGGCTTTCCGCCGGGTACATCTTCAGCGCGAGCCATGCCGAGAACAGCGCGCCCATGATGTATTGGCCTTCGGCGCCAATATTCCAGATGCCCGCGCGAAAGCCCACGGCGAGCCCGCAGGCGATTAGGATCAACGGCCCGGCCTTGACCAGAAGCTGGCCGCGGAAATAGCTGGCATTGCCGCCGAAGAGCGGGTCCCAGAAGATCACGCGGATCGCCTCGACCGGGTGCTTGCCCAGTATCGCGAACAGGATGCCGCCCGCGATCATCGTGGCGATCACGGCGAGGAGCGGGGTCGCGTAGGACCAGAATTGCGACGGGGTGGGGCGCCGGACGAGGGTGATCATACCGCGGCCTCCTGCATCCCGTGCGCACCGCCGAGCATCATGCCGATCTCTTCGATCGTCAGCCCTTGGGTCGGGCGCGAGGCGCTCAGACGGCCTTCGTTCAGCGCTGAGAAGCGGTCGGAGATTTCCATTAGCTCATCGAGGTCTTGACTGATCGCGATCACCGCAGCGCCTTTCGCGGCGAGGTCCAGCAGCGCCTGCCGGATCGACGCGGCAGCGGCGGCATCCACGCCCCATGTCGGCTGATTCACCACCAGCACGGCGGGGTTTTGCAGCACCTCGCGGCCGATCACGTATTTCTGCAGATTGCCGCCCGAAAGCGCGCGGGCCGCGACATGCGAACCCGGCGTGCGCACGTCGAAGGCCTGAATGATCTCGTCGGCGAAGGTCTTCGCCGCGCCCTGATTGACGAAGCCGTTGCGGGTCAGCGGTTTGCGCATCGTCCCGGTGAGGATCGCGTTCTCGGTCAGGCTCATCGCGGGGACGGCGGCATGGCCGAGCCGTTCCTCGGGCGCGGCCAGCAAGCCCTTCGCGCGGCGTGGATTGGGCCCGAGCCCGGAGATGTCCTCGCCCATCAGGCTGACCGTGCCGGGGGCGGAGGGGCGTTCGCCCGAAAGGGTCGCCAGCAGTTCTTCCTGCCCGTTGCCCGCGACGCCGCCGATGCCCAGCACCTCGCCCGCGCGCAGCTCCAGGCTCAGATCCTTCAGCGAGGGGCCGAACTGCGACAGCGGCGCGAGCGACAGGCCCGAGACTTTCAGAACGACATCGCCCAGCTTGCGCTCGGCCCGGTCGGTCACCTTCAGTTCCGCGCCGACCATCAGCTCGGCCAGCTCTCGCGCGGTCTTCTCGCGCGGATTGCAGCTTGCCACCACCTTGCCCGCGCGCAGGATCGTCGCGCCTTCGCAAAGCGTGCGGATCTCTTCGAGCTTGTGGCTGATATAGAGGATCGCAGTGCCCTCGGCGGAGAGCTTGCGCAGGGTGTGGAACAGAATCTCCACCTCCTGCGGCGTCAGCACCGAGGTCGGCTCGTCCATGATCAGAAGCTTCGGGTCCTGCAGCAGGCAGCGCACGATCTCGACGCGCTGACGCTCGCCCGCGGAGAGGTCGCCCACCAGTCGCGCGGGGTCCAGCGGTAGGCCGTAGGCAGTGGAAATCTCGCGGATACGCTTGGCAAGCTGGCGCATCGGCGGCGGGTTTTCCATGCCAAGCGCCACGTTCTCGGCAACGTTCAGCGCCTCGAAAAGCGAGAAATGCTGGAACACCATCGCGACGCCAGCGGCGCGCGCGGCGCGCGGATCGGCGGGCGCGAAGGACTGGCCCGCGAAGTGCATCGTGCCGGAATCAGGCTTCACCAGCCCGTAGATCATCTTCACCAGCGTCGATTTGCCGGCGCCGTTTTCGCCCAGCAGGGCGTGGACCTCGCCCGGACGCACCGAGAAGCCGACGCCGTCATTGGCCACGACACCAGGATAGGCTTTCGTCAGCCCGTCGATCTTGAGCAGCTCCGTCACCCGGCGCGTTTCCCTTTCCCCGTCGCCGCTTGCGCGGCGTTCAGCTCTTTCACTAGCCCGGTCGCTACCCCAAGGGCAATGGCTTGAGGATGCTTCCCCAAGGTCGGATCGCCTATCGGGCAGGCAATGCGCGAAATTTGTGCATCCGAATGTCCGAGCGCGGCGAGGCGCTTACGGAAGCGGACCCATTTGCTGTCCGACCCGATCAAGCCGAGCCCGCCGAAGCCATGGGCGAGCAGCCGGTGGCAAAGCTCCAGATCGAGAGAATGTGAATAGGTCAGCACGAAGTGGCGGGCCTCAGCGGGCGCGAGGGTGACCAGATCGGCCGGGTTCTCGGCGATCAGTGGCGTGACGCCCCCGGGTATCATGTCGGGAAAGCGCTCCGCCCCGCTATCGGCCCAGCATAGGGCAATGCCGGGCAGGGGGGACAGAGCCCCGATCAGCGCGCGGCCGACATGGCCTGCGCCCCAGACCCAGACGGGGGTGGCGGGCGGCGCGACCCGCTCGATCAGCCAGTTTTCCATCAGCAGCGGCGGTGTCTCGCCGCGATCGCGGGCGCGGGCCAGCGCACGGGTGACGGCGAGCGGCTCGGGCGCGCCCGGCACCAGTGGGCGGGCGTGCCAATCGCCGGTGATCTGCGCGACGGTGGTCCGGTCCATCCGCTCATACCCCAGCACCACGGCCCCGCCGCAGCATTGGTTCATCGCCGGGCCGAGCGGGATTTTCTCGATCCCCGTCAGCCCGCCCCGCGCCTTCGTAATGGCAGAGAATTCCAGCGCGCCACCGCCGATCGTGCCCTCGACATGATCCGCCCAGACCAGCATCTCCGCCCCGTCTTCGCGCGGGGTGGAGCCTTGGGCGCGCGCGACCACGACGCGGGTGAAGGGGCCGCGGTCTGCCGCGCGGGCGAGGGCTGCGGGATCGAGGCTCATGCGTCCCCCCTTGCCCGGTGCACGGCAGCCAGAACCGCCTCGGGCGTGGCGGGCGCTTGCAGATCGGGCCAGTTCGGGCCGCAGGATTTGCAGGCGCCCTGCAGCGCGAGGAAAGCCGAGATCGCCAGCATGAAAGGCGGCTCGCCCACCGCCTTGGAGCGATAGATCGTGTCCTCGCGGTTCGGCTCGTCCCAAAGCGCCACGTTGAAGACGCGCGGGCGGTCCGAGCAGGCGGGGATCTTGTAGGTCGAGGGCGCGTGGGTGCGCAGACGCCCCTTGTCGTCCCAGACCAGTTCCTCGGTCGTCAGCCAGCCCGCGCCCTGCACGTAGCCGCCTTCGATCTGTCCGATGTCGATCGCCGGGTTCAGCGAGGCGCCCGCATCATGCAGGATATCGGTGCGCAGGATGCGGTTTTCGCCGGTCAGCGTGTCGATCACCACCTCGGTCACCGCCGCGCCATAGGCGAAGTAGAAGAACGGGCGGCCCTGACCCTTGATCCGGTCCCAGCTGATCTTCGGCGTGGCGTAGAAGCCGGTGGACGACAGCGACACCCGCGCCTCGTAGGCCAGCTTCACCAGTTTCGCGAAGGGCAGGGCGTGATCGCCTGCGCGCACCTCGCCATCGGCAAACGTCACGTCTTCCACCGCGGCGCCCGCGCTCTCGGCCATGAAACCGGCTAGCCGCGCCTTGATCGTCTCGCAGGCGGCCTTCACCGCCATGCCGTTCAGATCGGCCCCGGAGGAGGCCGCCGTCGCTGAGGTGTTGGGCACCTTGTCGGTGGCCGTCGCGGTGATGCGGACATCCTCGTCCGTGACGCCGAAGACCGATGCCGCGACCTGACAGACCTTGCGATGCAGGCCCTGACCCATCTCGGTCCCGCCGTGGTTCAGCTGGATCGAGCCGTCGGCATAGACATGCACCAGCGCGCCCGCCTGGTTGAGCTGGGTCAGCGTGAAGGAGATGCCGAACTTCACCGGCGTCAGCGAGATGCCGCGCTTCAGGGTCGTGTTGGCGGCGTTCCACTCGACCACGCGGGCCTTGCGGGTCGCGAACTCGGCGGATTGCTCCAACCGCTCGGTGATCTCGGGCAGGATGAAATCCTCGACCGGCTGGCCGTAATGCGTGCTCTGCCCGCCCTCGGGGTCGTAGTAGTTTCGCTTGCGCAGATCGAGCGGGTCGATCCCCATCACATGGGCGAGGTGATCGAGCGCGGCTTCCGTGCCGATCATGCCCTGCGGGCCGCCGAAGCCCCGGAAGGCCGTGGCGCTTTGGGTGTTGGTGCGCAGCCGGTGGCTCTCGATCTTCACATTCGGCAGGTAATAAGAGCTGTCGCTATGCAGCATCGCGCGGTCGCAGACCGGCAGGCTCAGGTCGGGCGACCAGCCGCAGCGGGCGAGATGGGTGAACTCGGCCGCGACGATCTTGCCCTCGGCATCTGCGCCGAGCCGATAATTGATCCGGAAATCATGGCGCTTGCCGGTGATGACCATGTCGTCGTCGCGGTCGTAGCGCATCTTGCAGGGCCGCCCGGTGGCACGCGCAACGACGGCGCAGGCGATGGCGAGCGCGTTGCCTTGGCTCTCTTTGCCGCCGAAACCGCCGCCCATCCGGCGCATCTCCACCCGGACGTCATGCATCGCGCAGCCAAGCGCGTCGGCCACCTTGTGCTGGACCTCGGACGGGTGCTGCGAGGAGCATCGGATCACCATCCCCTGATCGTCGGGCAGCGCGAGGGCGGCCTGACCTTCGAGGTAGAAATGCTCCTGCCCGCCCATGTCGAAACTGCCTTCGACGATATGCTCGGCCTGCGCGAAGCCTTTGCCGGTATCGCCGCGCGCCCATGTGACCGGGCCGCCTTCAAAATGGCTGTTCGCGTTGAGCGCCTCATCGACCGTCAGGATCGCCGGACGGGGCGTGTAGTCCACCTCCGCCAGCCTTGCGGCCTTGCGCGCGGCATGATGGCTGGTCGCCGCGACCACGAAGATCGGCTGGCCGACGAAATGCACGAGACCTTCGGCCAGAACCGGTTCGGGTTCGGGCGCGGGCGAGGCATTGTTGGCAAACGGCATGTCCTCGGCGGTCAGAACGGAGACCACCCCCGGGGCGCTTCGCACCGCGCTCAGATCGAGCGCTTTGATCTCGGCATGGGCTTCGGTCGAGAGGCCGAAAGCCAGATGGAGCGTGTTGCCGGGGCAGGGGATGTCATCGACGTAGCGCGCCGCGCCGGTGACATGCAACTGCGCGGAATCGTGGGGTTTCTTCGTGCCGACGCTCATGGTTGCACCTCCAGAATGGAGAGGGCGCCTTGGGCGTTGCGGACGTAGCGGATGAGCATCGCCTTGGCGGTCCCCATCCGGTAGGCATCCGAAGCGCGCATGTCGGTGAGCGGCGTGAAGTCCTGCTCCAGCGCGGGCAGGGCGGCCGTGATCGCCTCTTCGGTGAAGGGCTGACCTTCCAGCGCGGCCTCCAATGCTGCGGCGCGTTTCGGGATACCCGCCATGCCACCAAAGGCGATGCGCGGAGCGCCGATCTTGTCGCCGTCGCGCGGGATATTCAGGGCGCCACAGACGGCGGAGATATCCTGATCGAAGCGTTTCGACAGTTTGTAGCAGGCCAGATCGGGCGCGGATTTCGGGAAGCTGACGCTTTCGACGAATTCGCCGGGCGCGCGGTCCTGTTTGCCGTAATCGAGGAAGAAGCTCTCCAGCGGGATGGTGCGGCGCGCCTCTCCCTTGCGCAGCGTCAGCTCCGCGCCCATCGCGATCAGGACGGGCGGGCTGTCGCCGATGGGCGAGCCGTTCGCGATATTGCCGCCGATGGTCGCCGCCTGTCTCACCTGTTCGGAGGCGAAGCGGCGGAGCAATTCGGCAAAGCTCGGGAGCGTGTCGCGGATCGCCGCGCGCAACGCGGCCAGGGTGACGCCCGCGCCGACGATGTAGCGGTCGTCGGTCTCTTTGATCGCCTGCAGATCTTTGCAGTTGTTGAGGAAGGCGACCTCTTTCAACTCGCGCAGCTGCTTCGTGACCCAGAGCCCCACATCGGTCGCGCCTGCGATCAGCGTGGCGTCCGGATGGGCGAGATACCAGTCTGCCAGCGCATCCGCGCTGTTCGGCAGGAAGACGTGATCGGCCTTTGGCGCGATCTCCGCGAGATCGGGCAACGTGTCGTGCATCCATGCGGGCACGGCTTCGTCCTGCGCCGCCTCGGCGGCGCGGATGATCGGCGCGTAGCCGGTGCAGCGGCACAGGTTGCCCGCCAGCAGATCGTCGTGATCCGTGCGCCCGTTCAGATGACCCGCCGCCATCGAGGCGATGAAGC
>NZ_DFRG01000203.1:2842-3143 GCF_002378135.1 Thioclava sp. UBA3469 | reverse complement strand
AACCCGATCCCGCCGACCATGTGGTCCTATAACAAGGACATCAAGGACGACGCCTACGATCCTGAGCAGGCTAAGAAAATGCTCGACGAGGCTGGCGTCAATGATCTCGAGATGAACATCTGGGCGATGCCCGTGCAGCGGCCCTACATGCCGAACGCACGCCGCACCGCGGAACTGATGCAATCGGATCTCGCCAAGGTCGGCGTGACTGCGAACATCGTCTCCTACGAGTGGGGCGAGTATCTGAAGAAGTCGAAAGATCCGACCCGTGACGGTGCGGTGATCCTCGGCTGGACCGGCG
>NZ_DFRG01000203.1:2266-2485 GCF_002378135.1 Thioclava sp. UBA3469 | reverse complement strand
CTTCCTCGCGGTTCTGCTGGGCTGCTCGGCGGCTGAAAGCGGTGCGAACCGTGCCTTCTGGTGCGATCAGAAATTCGACGATCTGATCACCAAAGCGCGTCAATCGAGCGATCAGGCCGAGCGCACCAAGCTCTATGAACAGGCTCAGGAAGTCTTCAAGGAGCAGGCGCCGTGGGACACCATCGCCCACTCGACCGTGTTCATGCCGATGTCGACCAA
>NZ_DFRG01000203.1:0-1962 GCF_002378135.1 Thioclava sp. UBA3469 | reverse complement strand
CGTGTTCATGCCGATGTCGACCAAAGTCAGCGGCTACGTGATGAGCCCGCTGGGCGGTCACGACTTCTACGGGGTGGACATCTCGGAGTGATCCTGAGAATACCCGCGTGATTGGGGCGTCCGGGAGACCGGGCGCCTCGCAATACTTTTAGGGGCCAAACATCGGAGACCGATGACCGCTGGCGCAACTGGGTGCGGCGGGCAGGGGCTCCCCACAGGTTCCGAAGAGAACCGCAAACAGGACCGGTGACATGTTACGTTTCATAATCGGCAAGATCCTCTGGCTGATCCCCACGCTGATCGGCATCACGATCGTGGCCTTCGGGTTCGTTCGGGTGCTGCCCGGGGACCCGGTGCTGCTGATGGCAGGCGAGCGCGGGCTGAGCCCCGAACGCCATGCCGAGCTGGCGCATCAGCTCGGCTTCGACCGCCCGCTCTGGCAGCAATATCTCGATTTCATCTGGCAACTCGCCCATGGCAATCTCGGCGACAGCCTCGTGACCCACAAGCCGGTGCTGGGCGAGTTCTTCGCGCTCTTCCCGGCCACGCTGGAGCTGGGCGTCTGCGCGATGTTCCTCGCCGTCGTGATCGGCGTGCCGATCGGCGTGCTGGCCGCAATCAAGCGCGGCTCGTGGTTCGATCAGGCGACGATGGGCACCGCACTGGTGGGCTATTCGATGCCGATCTTCTGGTGGGGCCTGCTGCTGATCATCCTGTTCTCGGGCATCCTGCAATGGACGCCGGTCTCGGGGCGCATCTCGCTGATGTATTATTTCCCCAATGGCACGGGCTTCATGATCTGGGACGCGCTGATGTCGGGGCAATCGGGCGCGCTGACCTCGGCGCTGAGCCACCTGATCCTGCCTGCGGTCGTGCTCGCCACGATCCCGCTCGCGGTGATCGCGCGCCAGACCCGCTCGGCGATGCTCGAAGTGCTGGGTGAGGATTACGTGCGCACCGCGCGCGCCAAGGGGATGCCGCCGCGCCGCGTCGTGGGCGTCCACGCGCTGCGCAATGCGATGATCCCGGTGATCACCACGATCGGCCTGCAGGTCGGTATGCTGATGGCGGGCGCGATCCTGACCGAGACGATCTTTTCCTGGCCGGGCATCGGCAAATGGATGGTCGATTCGATCTCGCGGCGTGACTACCCCTCCGTGCAGGGCGGGCTGTTGATGATCGCGCTGATCGTGATGTTCGTGAACCTGATCGTGGACCTGCTCTACGGTCTGATTAACCCGCGTATCCGGCATAGGTGAGTGAGATGTCCGAAGTGACCGAAACCGATATCCCGGCCGGCACGCGCCGCGCGCAGTTCGCCGAGTTCTGGTTCTATTTCAAAGAAAACCGTGGGGCCGTGATCGGTCTGGTGGTGTTCGCCCTGATCGCGCTGGCCGCGATTGCGGCACCGCTGATCTCGCCCTTCGATCCCGACACGCAGTTCCGCGACGCGCTTCTGGCGACGCCGCTGACGCATGATGCCAACGGCACCTTCCTGATGGGCACCGATGCGGTCGGGCGCGATATCCTCTCGCGCCTGCTGTTCGGCGCGCGTTTCTCGCTGTTCATCGGCGTGATGGTCGTGCTGCTCGCGCTCTCCGTGGGCGTGATCCTTGGCCTGCTCGCCGGTTGGTTCGGCGGCTGGGTCGATACCGTGATCATGCGGGTGATGGATATCATCCTCGCCTTCCCGTCGCTGCTCTTGGCACTCGTCTTCGTGGCGGTGCTCGGCCCGGGGCTGATCAACGCGATGATCGCCATCGCCATCGTCTATCAGCCGCATTTCGCGCGTCTGACGCGGGCGGCCGTGCTGTCCGAGAAGAACCGCGATTACGTCATGGCCGCACAGGTCGCGGGCGCGGGCCATATGCGCCTCATGTTCCGCACGGTGCTGCCGAACTGCCTCGCGCCGCTGATCGTGCAGGGCACGCTGAGCTTCTCGAACGCGATCCTCGACGTGGC
>NZ_DFRG01000226.1:955-7898 GCF_002378135.1 Thioclava sp. UBA3469 | reverse complement strand
TCGCGGATCAGCGGCGCGATCATCGGCGTGCGGCCCATGCCGCCACCGACATAGAAGGCCGCGCCCAGTGTGCCGGCATCGTTCTTGACGATCTGGATGCCGATATCGTGCAGGCGCATGGCCGCGCGATCCTTTTCCGAAGCGATCACGGCGATCTTGAACTTGCGCGGCAGGGCAGCGAATTCGGGGTGGAAGCTGGACCACTGGCGCAGCAGCTCGGCATAGGGGCGCGGGTCGGCCACCTCGTCCGCCGCAGCCCCGGCGAAGTGGTCGGAGGTCACGTTGCGGATGGTGTTGCCGGAGGTCTGGATGGCGTGCATCCCCACCTGCGCGAGCGCGTCCAGCATGTCGGGCACATCGCTCAGTTTCGGCCAGTTATACTGGATATTGGTTCGGGTGGTGAAATGGCCATAGCCCTTGTCCCACCGCTCGGCCAGATAGGCCAGCTGCCGCATCTTGGCGGGGTCGAGCGAGCCGTAGGGAATCGCCACGCGCAGCATGTAGGCGTGCAGTTGCAGGTAGAGCCCGTTCATCAGGCGCAGCGGCTTGAACTCGTCCTCGGTCAGGCTGCCGTCGAGGCGGCGCGCGACCTGATGGCGAAACTGCTCGGCGCGCGCGCGGACGGCGGCGCGGTCGAAATCGCTGGGTTGGAACATGGATCAGCTCCCGGGTAGCTCGATGGAGGGGCCGGAGGCGCGGAAGGCCTCACGGAAATGCGCGGGCTCGGGACCGTTCGGACCGAGCGTGGCAGGCGCGAGATAGGCGCCGACGACTTTCTCGGGCTGGGCATTGGCCAGATCGAGCCACATGTCCGCGATCACCGGATCGTCGAGGAAGGCTGCATCCTTGAGGCGCAGCACCCATTGGCCCGCGTCGTTCATGTAAACGACATGGCCTTCGCGCAGGTCATTGGCGCTGATCACGCCGGGGATGAATTTCTTGCTCATAGCACGGCCTCCTTGAGGGCGGTGCGGGCGTCGCGCGGGGCGAGCCCGAGAAGGATCACGGCGGGGCCTTTGGCCTCGGCGGTCACGGTGGGCAGGGTGGCAAGCGTCGCGGGGCGGATTACCTGATCGGCGCGCGAGGCGTTCTCGACCACACAGGCGGGGGTCGCGGGCGAGGCGCCGTGCATCATCAGGCGTCCTTGCACGTAGCGCGCAGCACGCTTGCCCATGTAGATCGCGGCGACCGCGCCGGGACGGGCCAGCGCCGCCCAATCCTGTTCGGCCAGCCCGTCGGCGTCATGACCGGTGAGCAGGCGCAGCTCGCGATTGCGGCCACGTTCGGTTAGGCTCTGGCCGAGCGAGGCAGCGGCAGCGGAAGCTGCGGTGATGCCCGGCAGTACGCGATAGGCGATCCCGGCCGCGTCGAGCGCGTCCAGTTCCTCGCCCAGCCGCCCGAACACGCCCGGATCGCCCGATTTCAGGCGCAGCACGCGCTGGCCTTCCTGCGCGAGGCGGACGATCAGGGACGAGATGTCGCCTTGCTTCATCGAGGGGCCGAAGCCGGTCTTGCCGGTCTCGATCAGCTGCGCCTGCGGACCCGCGAGCGCGAGCACCTCGGCGCTCACCAGCGTGTCGTGCAGGATGACGTCGGCGCACATCATCTCGCGCAGCACCGCCACGGTCAGCAGGTCCGGGTCGCCCGGACCGGCCCCGGCAAGGGTCACCCGGGTCTGAGTTTCGAGAGTTTCCATGTCACGCTCCTCGTCTGCGTCTTGAGCGTGAATATAGGAAATTATTCCGGTTTTTGACCATATACCCTTGCCAATAAGGACGTTCGTTCCTTATGGATTTGGGAGGAGTGACAATCTCCTAACAAGCGGAGGGAAATCGGAATGGCGGTGCAGATCGACGAGCTGGATCGGAAAATCCTTGCGGAGCTTCAGGACGATGCGAGCCAGTCGCTCGACGAAATCGCGCGGAAAACAGGGTCTTCCAAGACCCCGGTCTGGAACCGGATTCGCAAATTGCGCGCGGCGGGGGTGATCGGAAAGCAGACCGCGATCCTCGATCCCGAGGCGCTTGGCTTCGATGCGTGCTTCTTCGTGCTGATCCGCACGTCGGAGCATGAGGCCGAGTGGCAGGACAAGTTTCTCGCCACCCTGCGCGCGCGCCCCGAAGTGATGGAGGCGCACCGTCTGGCAGGCGATATCGACTACATTCTGAAGGTGCGGGTCGAGAATGCCCGCGCCTATGACCGCTTCTATCAGGCGCTGATCTCGGAAGTGAAAATCCACAACGTGACCGCGCTTCTGTCGATGGAGGAGCTGAAATCCACCACCGCGCTGCCGCTGTAAGCCTTTAGCGCTTGGTGTAGGTGACCTGCAGCTTCTCCAGCCCGTGGAAATGATAGAGATCGGCGTAATAGGGGCGGCGCGGCAGATCGAGCCCCTGTAGCCGCTCCATCAGCATCGGCAGGGCAAGCTTCAGCTCCAGACGCGCCAGCGGTGCGCCGATGCAGAAATGCGCCCCTGCGCCGAAGCTGAAATTGGTACGCACGGGGCGCGACGGGTCGAAGACGCTCGCATCGTCCCAGGCCGACGGATCGCGGTTCGCACCGGCGAGCAACAGCCCGATCCGCTCGCCCTTGCGCAGCACCTGTCCCTGAAACTCCATGTCCTCATAGAGCCAGCGCGTGAACAGATGCAGCGGAGGATCGAAGCGCAGTAGCTCCTCGATGGTGCCGTCGATCCGCGCGGGCTCCAGCCAATGCGGTGCGACGGTCTGCTCGATCAGGGTTTTCACGCTGTTGCCGATCTGGTGGACGGTCGCCTCATGGCCCGCGTTCAACAGCAGGATCACGGTGGAGATCAGCTCATCGCGGGTCAGATGGGTGCCTTCTTCCTCGACCGCGATCAGCTCCGAGATCAGATCTTCCCCGGGCGCTTTGCGGCGGGTCTCGATCAGATCGCCCAGATAGGCGGCCTCTTCCGCCGAAGCGCGCGCGGCGTCTTCCTCGAGGCTGATATCGCGGCGCGCCTGATACATCTGCACCATCGCGTTCGACCACGCCAAGAGCTTGTCCGCATCGCTTTCGGGTACGCCCAGAAGCCGCGCGATCACGATCACCGGCAGGGGTTTGGCGAAATGCTCTAACAGGTCGCAGCCGTCCTCGGGCAGATCGTCGATGAGCCGGTGGCAGAGCGCGGCGATCTCGTCTTGCATCCCTGCGATCCGGCGCGGGGTGAAGGCCTTCGTCACTAGCTTGCGCAGCCGGGTGTGGGTCGGCGCCTCCAGTTCCAACATCGAATGGCGCTCGATGGCGTAGAAGGGTTCGAGATGCTTGGGGATGTCCACCGCCTGCTCGGGCGGGGCCTCGCGCCCCAGCCGCCGGTCGCGTAGCGCCATGCCGACGATTGCAGCGCGCGCGGTGACGCGAAACCCGTATTCGGGCCATTGCACGAAGGGGCCGCCCTGCCGCACCCGATCATAGAACGGGTAGGGGTTCTGGACGAATTCTGGATCGAGCGGGGATTGGGAAAGGGTCTGCATCGGCGCTCCGGTTACTCGGGACCAGATTGGCCGCAACGCGCCCGGGGATGCAAGACCAAGCGAACGCTCCGCCTTGCATTGCCGCGCGGTAGGCCGCAAGGAAAGGGGCGGGAGAGTGCTGATGCTGGGCCGTGTCGCCATATTGCTGATCTGGATCGCGCTGACGCTCGCCGCCTCTATCGGGGTGTGGCGGGTCTCGGCGCGCGAGGGGCTGGCGCGGATCGAAGCGCAGGGGCAGTCCGACCTGCGGCTGGCCTCGGATCGTCTGGTGGCCGCGCTGTTGCAGTTTCGCGAGGTGGCGGTGCTGGCCGCCGATCATCCCGACGTGGTCGCGCTGGCGGCGCGGTTCGCCGAAGGGGGCAAGGCGGTCGGCACATGGCGCGATGCGGCGGTGAGCCTGACGCTGCAACGCCTCGCCGATCATGCGGGCGCGCGCGACATCTGGCTGATCGCGCCCGGAGGCACGGTGCTGGCGGGTCCAGCGGATAGCCCCGACCGGGTCACGATGAACCGGGCGCTGGCGCGGGCGGCGCAGGGTGCGACCGGGTCGGAGCATTTCGTGGATCCCGATACCGGCGATCGGCTGTTCGTCTTCGCAGCCCCGGTCTTTGCCTCAGGCGGAAGTGTCGCGGGGATCGTTCTGCTGCGGCTGAATGCCGAGGATGTCGAGGCCGAGGGGCGCGGCAACCCGGTGGCCGTCTGGTTCACCGATGATAGCGGCGTGAGTTTCCTGACCAACCGCACCGATCTGGTGCTGCTGTCCGAGCCCGGGGCAAAGCCCGATCCCGCGACCTATCCGGCGGGGTCGCTCGCCGGGGTGCTGCACCTGCGCGAACGCAACCTTGCGGGGCATCGCCTGGTGTCGGGAGATGGCTCGCTTTCCGGTCCCGCACTGGACGTCTCGCGCGCCCTGCCGGTGATCGAGATGGAGGGCCATGCGCTCGCTGCCGCCGACCCGGTGTTGCGCGCGGCACGGCTTGCGGCGCTTTCGACCGCGGCCGGGTTCCTCGCCGTAGGGGCGGTGATGTTCGCCCTGTGGGAGCGCAGGCAGGCGCTCTCCGAGGCCAATGCCGCGCTCGAGGCCCGCGTGGCGGAGCGCACGGCGGAGCTGTCCACCGCGAACGAGGAGCTGCGCCGCACGCAGGCGGAACTCGTGCAGGCGGGCAAGCTCTCGGCGCTGGGGCAGATGTCGGCGGGGATCAGCCATGAATTGAACCAGCCGCTGATGGCGATCTCGTCTTATGCCGAGAATGCCGAACTGCTGCTCGATCGCGGTCGGACCGAGGAAGCGGGCGAGACGCTCGGCAAGATCGGCGCGATGGCGCATCGTATGGCGCGCATCATCCGCAACCTCCGAGCATTCGCGCGGCAGGAAAGCGAACCCGCGACCCGCGTGGGGCTCGCGGCAGTGGTGGAGAGCGCGCTGGAGATGCTCGACGAGCGACTGCGGCGCGCTGGCGTCACCGTGGACTGGCAGCGCCCCGACTTCCCCGCCATCGTGATGGGTGGTGAGGTGCGGCTGAGCCAGGTCGTCATCAACCTGATCTCGAATGCGATCGAGGCGATGGAGGGGCAGCCCGAGCGCCGCCTGACGATCCGCATGGCGCGCGCGGATGGCATGATCCGCCTCAGCCTGCGCGATACCGGGCCGGGCATTGCCGATCCGGACCGCATTTTCGATCCGTTCTACTCGACCAAGGAGGCGGGATCGGCGGAGGGGCTTGGCCTCGGCCTCTCGATCTCTTACGGGCTGGTGCAAGGGTTCGGCGGCAGCCTGCGGGGCGAGAACGCGCCCGGCGGCGGCGCGCGTTTCACCATCGAGTTGCGCGAAGCCACAGCCCAACCCAAACCGATCGAGGTGGAGACATGATGCGCCGGGTTCTCTTTGTCGATGACGACCGCGCGGTGCGCGAGGCGCTGGGCCAGACGCTGGAACTGGCGGGGCTGAAGCCGACGCTCGCGGGCAGCTATATCGAGGCGAAGGACCATATCTCGACCGAGTTCGAGGGGGTCGTGGTCACAGATATCCGGATGCCGGGCAAGGACGGGTTCGCGCTGCTGGACCTCGTGCAGAAGGCCGACGCCGAGTTGCCCGTAGTTCTGCTGACCGGCGAGGCCGATGTGCCGATGGCGGTGCGTGCGATGGCGTCGGGTGCGTTCGATTTTCTGGAAAAGCCCTGCACGGGGAAAGACTTGCTGGCCGTTGTCGAGAAGGCGCTGGAAACCCGCGCGCGGGTGATGGAGGCGCGCTTCTCGCGGGCTGCGGGCAAGCGCGGCGACGCGGCGGCGCGGATTTTGGTGGGTAGCTCTCCGGTGGCGGAGGGTTTGCGCGAAGCCGCCCGACGCGCCGCGCGCTCGGGCGCCGAGGTGTTGATCACCGGCGCGCCGGGGGCGGGCAATTCCAAGCTGGCCGAGGTGATCCACCTGCTGTCCACCAATGCGCGGCGGCCCTTCGTGAAGCTCGCCGCGGCGGGCCTCGATGTGGAAGCGCTGGAGGCGGGCTTCGCACAGGCCGAGGGCGGGACGCTTTATCTTGATGAGGTGGCCGACCTGCCGCGCCCCGCACAGTTCGCGCTGATCGAACTGCTGGAGACGCGACCTGCCACGCGCCTGATCGCGGGCACCTATCGCGATCTGCCGGGCGAGGCGCGGGCCGGGCGCTTCCACCCCGATCTCTACTGGCGGCTGGAAGCACTGAAGGTGCGCATCCCCTCGCTGTCCGAGCGCCCCGAGGATATTCCCGCGCTGTTTCGCCATTACGTCGCCACCGCCTGCGAACAGGCCAATCTGCGCGCCCCCGAAATCCCGCCCGAGATGACCGCGCAGCTGATGGCGCGTGACTGGCCCGGCAACGCCCGCGCGCTAATGTCCGAGGCGATGCGCTTCGCGATGGGGCTGGAGGCGGGCGAGCCGCCCGAGGAGCTTGGTCTGTCCGAGCGCATGGCGGCGGTGGAGAAGTCGCTGCTGGCCGAGGCGCTGACCCGCGCGGGCGGCAATGCGACCGAAGCGGCATCCGCGCTGAAACTGCCGCGCAAAACCTTCTACGACAAGCTCGCGCGCCACGGGCTCCGGCCCGAGGAGTATCGGGACTAGCGGCGGGCGAGGATTCGCACGAAGCCGGTTCGATCTGTGCGGGATTTCGCACATGCCTCCGCGCGCTCTAATGAGGGTTTCCTCGTAAGTTTTTGATTCTGCGCATATAATCCATTTTTCACAAGAGTTTCACGAAACAGTTGATCGGATCTCTCGGCGGCTTTTTGCTGACCCCAATGCCGGGGAGGACCGGCGTGACATGAATTCCGGGAGGACATTATGAAGAAATTTACCGCCGCCGTTTCGGCGCTCGCTCTCATGGCTTCGGCCTCGGTCGCAATGGCCGATCCGACGGGCTGCGACGAAGGCGAAATGGTCATCAAGTTCAGCCACGTCACCAATACCGACAAGCACCC
>NZ_DFRG01000226.1:488-651 GCF_002378135.1 Thioclava sp. UBA3469 | reverse complement strand
CGTCACCAATACCGACAAGCACCCGAAAGGGATCGCGGCTGCGCTGTTCGCCAAGCGCGTGAACGAAGAGATGGACGGCAAGGCTTGTGTCGAGGTCTACCCGAACTCGACCCTCTACAACGATGACCAGGTGCTGGAAGCGATGCTGCAGGGCGACGTGCAG
>NZ_DFRG01000226.1:0-186 GCF_002378135.1 Thioclava sp. UBA3469 | reverse complement strand
GCGATGCTGCAGGGCGACGTGCAGATGGCCGCGCCGAGCCTCTCGAAATTCGAGACCTTCACCAAGAAATACCGCATTTTCGATCTGCCCTTCATGTTCAAGAACATGGCCGCCGTCGACGAATTCCAGAATTCCGACATCGGTCAGAATATGAAAGAGGCGATGGTGCGTCGCGGTCTGCTGGGC
>NZ_DFRG01000210.1:51020-51625 GCF_002378135.1 Thioclava sp. UBA3469 | reverse complement strand
CGACGAAGAGGTTCTCGACATGCAGGCCGATCAGCATGAGGCTTGCGTTCTCGAGACCGTCGGAGGTGCTGTCCAGCTCTGCCTCGATCTGGTTGCGCATCACGATGTCGAAGGTGGCCGAGCCGGTAACGAAGCCGAAGATATCCAGATCCAGACCGCCCGAGATCACCAGATCCGTGCCGGCTTCTGGAGCGACCGCATCGACGCCCAGATCCTGAATGATCGGCGCCCAGTCGAGTTGATCGCTATTGGTCGCGTCGCGCCCGTTCAGCGTGAAGTCGAGCGAGTTCACCGTCAGCTCCAGCCCCTGCGGCAGACCGCGCGGCGAGATCGTGTCGGCATGGGCGGACATCGCTGTCCAGCTGCGCGCAACGGCGCTCGGGTTGGCCTGCAGATCGACAACCTCGGTGACCGAGATCAGGTCGAAGGCAAGCCCTTCGGCTGCGAAGCCCGTGCCCGCATTGGCGACCGCGTCGACCCGGTCGAATTCGTCATAGCTAAACTCGCCACCCGCGCCGACGAAGACATAGGCGCCGTCGATCGAGAAGGAGAAGGCCTTGGCGCTGATCGTGCCACCCTGCGGATCGTCGACGGTGAGATCGCGG
>NZ_DFRG01000210.1:33664-50680 GCF_002378135.1 Thioclava sp. UBA3469 | reverse complement strand
CCCGCCAGCAGGATCGCCCCTTCGATCTGCAATTCGACATAGGCGCCGAACTCGATCCCGAAGCCCGCGTCGAGATTGGTGATGTCGGCGAGCGCGTTGATCTGATCGACGCCGGTCGCGCCCCAGTCGAGCTTGTTACCGTCCGCATCCGCGCCGTTCATCGCGAAATAGAGGTCCTTCACCGTCGCGGTCAGCGGCAGCCCCTGTAGACCCAGCTGATCGACGCGCAGCGACAGCGCCATCCAGCTGCGGGCCACGGCGGGCGAGGTCACGGTGGCGGGGTCTTCCGACACCATCACCAGCTCGATCGAGCCGCCCTGCGCCACGAAGCCCATGCCCTGATCGGGGTCGATCGTGCCATCGTTCTTGAGCACACCGTCGACACCGGCGAAGAAGTTCAGATCGCTCAGGGTGAAGATCAGAACCTTCGCCCCGGTCAGCGTGCCATCCGTATCGATGGCGGTGGCGACAGCGACATCGGCCAGCAGGCTCTTGATCGAGAAGGTGCCCGTCGCGATCACGACGCCCGCGACGTTCAGCTCCGACACGGTGCCGGTCACCGACAGGATCGCGGTCGCGTCATAGCCATCCGTGCTGTCGGTGATCGTCAGGCCCAGATCGAGGCCCTTCCAGTTCATCACCGAGTTGTTGGCCGCGTTCAGCGGGTCGGTGTAGCCGAAGTTGGCCTCGACCGCGACGTCCGATATCCGCAGCGTGAAGCCCGTAAGGCCGGTCACGCCGACGCTTTGCGATGTCACGAGGATTGCCGACCAACTTTTGACCGTGCGGGTCTCGACCACACCTGTCGTCAGCGGGTTGTCGGCGGTCTGGGTGACCGAGGCGAATTCGATGCCCACGTTGTTCGCATAGATCCCGGTGCCCTCGGTGGTGCTGACATCCGTGATCTTGCCATCGGTGCGGGTGAACACGCCGCCCTGCCCCGCGAAGAAATAACCGCCGGTCAGCGCGAAGGTCATCACCGAAGCGCCGTCTACGATCAGGCCGTTGCCGTCGTCGAGCGTCTCGGTCCGGATCTGACCCGCCATGGTGCCCGCGACGGTGACGAAGCCGTCGACGGTGAACTCGACATAGCCGCCGAAGGCGATGTTGAAGCTCGCGCTCATCTCGGTGACGTCGAAGAGATCGACAGAGGCAAGATTGGCGATCTCGGTCACGCCGGTAGTGGCCCAGTCGATCCGCTCGCCATTCACCGCATCCGCGCCGTTGAAGCCGAAATAGAGATCGAGGCCCTGCACGGTGACCGTGTTGGGCAGCCCCTGCAGGCGCACCGTGGCTACGTCGAGCGCCACGGCGGTCCAGCTGCGCGGCACGGCCGGAAGCGTCACGCTGAGCGGATCTTCCTTCACCAACACCAGTTGCAGCGAGGCGTTCTCCGCCACGAATCCGGTGCCCTGATCCGGGTCGATCGTGCCATCGCCCAAGAGCGCGCCGCCGACACCTGCGAAGAGGGTCAGATCCGACAGGGTGAAGATCAGGATATTCGCACCCAGCACGGTCTCGGTCGTCACGCCCGAGGGCACGATGATGTCGCTCGCGAAGCTCTTGATGCCGAACTTGCCCGAGGCGACGATCACGCCCGCCACGTTCAGTTCCGACACGGTGCCGGAGACCGAGAAGCCGTCGTCGCGGGTCAGGCCGTCGGTGGCGTCGGCGAGGCTCAGCGTGTCGAGCCCGGTGACGCCGCCCAGCGACGCCCAGTTTAGGAAGGTGCCGTCGATGGCTGCGAAATTCCCGTCGACCGCGAGATCGGCCAGCGCGATCTGGAAGGCGTCGATCCCGCGCAGGCCAAGGCTCGCGACGGTGACGCGCAGCGCGGTCCAGCCGATGGTGACGGTCTCGTTGTCCCATTGCGTAGCCGGATCGTTGTCATTCGTCGCCGCATTATCGGTCAGCACGCCGAGGCGGGTCACCTGCGCGAATTCGAGCGCATCGCCCAGAGCCATCGAGGCATAGATGCCGGTGCCCTGATCGAGAAGCCCGGTCACCTCGTTCGTGGTCGCATCACGGTCGAACGCGCCGCCAGCACCGACGAAGATCTGCGCACCGGTGATCTTGAAGCTGGTGATATCGGCGGCGGTCAGAGTGATCACGCCATCGTCGATATCGGCCGTCGAGATCGAGCCTTCGACCGTGCCATAGACCAGCACGAACCCGTCGAGCGCCAGATCGAGCGTGCCGCCGAAGGCGATGCCGGTATCGGCATTGATCTGAGCGATACCGGGGTTCTCGGCCGGATCGACAATGGCCGACCAGTCCAGCTTGGTCGCGCCCATCGAGGCCGTGTTCATGCGGAAGTAGAGACCGGTGACCCCGAGCGCGAACTCGTTGGGCAGCCCGCGCATCCCGACATAATCGACCGAAAGCGACAGCGCGCTCCAGCTGTGAGGTGTGGCGGTGCCGAGTTTCTCTTTCACGACGATCAGTTCGAGCGTGCCGCCCGAGGCAAGGAAGCCCGTGCCCTGATCGGCAATCGCGGTGGGCGCATTGGCGTCATCGAAGGCACCGCCGACACCGGCGAAGAAGTTCACATTGGTCAGGGTCAGCCGCGTGACCTGCGCATCGGTGATCGCCGCCTGGATGGTGTCGTCGATCGTCTCGGTCGAGGCCGAGAAGTTGAAAGTCGCCAGCGCGAAGACCGTCTCGGAAATCTCGACGGACAGCGTGCCGGACACCGCCAGCTGATCACCCGGGCCCAGATCGCCAAGCGCCGTGGTCACGTCGGTATCGTTCACGGTCGACCAGTCGAGGCGCGGACCGGTCAGCGCGGTGGTCGAGTTCGAGGCCAGCGCCATGCCCGACAGCTTGATCTGAACCGCGTCGATGCCCTTGGCTTCCAGCGCGCTCAGCGAGCCGATCACCCCGGTATATTTCACGCCGGTCGTCGTGTCGGTCAGCAGGCCGAGCGCGAGATTGCCGCCATTCGCATGAAGACCCGCCGCATCGCCCAAGAGGTTCAGCGTGGTCGTGCCGGTCGCCTCATCGGTGGTGGTCGACGCGCCGGTGCCCGCGAAGAACTCGACATCGCTGAGCGTCACAAAGGTCAGCGTGCCCGTGGTGATATCGACGAGATCGAGCGTCTCGGTGCTGCCCGCCTGCGCCGTCACGTCGATCGCCTTCAGCCCGAAGCCCGCGCGCAGATAGACGAAATCGCCCACCGCCAGCGTCAGCTTGCCCGACACCGCGAGGCTCACCGTGTCGGTCACCTCTTCGAGGCCGGTCAGGCTCGACCAGTCGAGATTGGAGAGGGTGGTGTCGCTGACCGAGTTGTAGAGCACTTTGAGGCTCGCAAGGTTCAGCGTCACGCCTTCGACATTCACGAGACCGAGGCTCGCGAGGCTCGCCGACACGCCGGTATAGCTGACCGGGATCGGGTCGCTGGTGGTGAGGATGCCGATGTAGAAATTGCCGCCCGCCGCCGAGAAGCCGATGGCATTCGTGGTGTCGATCCCGCTTGCGCCGATCGTGGCGCCCGCCCCCGCAAAGAGGCTCAGATCGGTGAGCGTGATGTAGAGCAGATCGCCGGTGACGCCGCCGACCGAAGTGCCCGCCGTCTTCTCGACCGAGAAGCTGCCGGTCAGCAGCACGGTATCCGAGATGTTCAGCTCGTCGATGGTCGCGCGGATGAAGAAACGCTCGGTATTGTCGAAGCCGTTCGTGGCATCGGTCAGCGCGAGCGGCGCGCCCAGATCGAGCCCCTTCCAGGTCATCACGGTCGGGTTCACCGCGACCATCGCATCGGCGGCGTTCACCTCGACCACGAAATCGCTGACCGCGAGGGTGAAGCCCGGAATGCCCGCGACCTCGACGGTGCCGACATAGAGCTTGATCGCGCTCCAGGCGTTCAGCACGGCGCCGGTCGTTCCATCGACATTCTTCACCGAGGCGAATTCGAACAGCACCCCTTCCGCGCCGAAGCCGGTCCCGACAAGTTTGCTGTCGCCATCGCGGGTCAGCCCGTTGACCTTGCTATTCCCATCGGTGGTGAAGCCGCCGCCGCTGCCCACGAAGATGTAGCCATCGGCCAGCGCGAAGGTCATCACCTGCGCATCGGTCAGATCGGTGCCAAGCGGATTATCCGCCGCGGCGATGGTCTGCTTGGTCACCGTGATCGAGATGTCGCCCGCGAGCAGAACGGTGCTCTTGACCGTGAAGACCGCGCGCACATCGATGGTGAAGCCCGTGAAAGTGCTGTCGAAGCTGAAGCTCGGCCCGCCCACCTGGCTCCAGTCGAAGGCCATGCTCGCATAGGTCACGTCGAGCGCATCGACCGTCGCGGTCACATCGGTGATCCCGTGCAGCGTGGCCGCGGTCGAGAGTTCCAGCGCGGTGACCTTCTGGCCGAGGTTCGCTCCTGCCGAGGTCACGGTGAACATCGCCAGCGTCAGATCGAGGGTCGGGATCTCGAAGCCGGTCGCATTGGTCAGATCGTAGCTGCCGCCCGAGACCTCGGCGCCGACGCCCGCGAAGAGACGCCCACCGATGATCGACAGCGTGAAGTAATCGCCTCCCTCCGAAGCACCATTGAACGTCACGCCGGTCTTGGCGGAGCTTTCCAGCGCGAAGGTGCCGCTGACATAGACCGCGTCACTCACGATCAGCGTCGCGGTGGCCTCGACCTTCGTGAGCGCACCGTTCAGCGTCAGGCCCGCATCGACCAGCGCGCCTTGGTCCCAATTCAGCGGGGTAGCGATGCCCGAAGCCGTGTTGACCTGCACCGCGACATTGCTGACCTCGGCGGTCAGTCCGGTGATGCCGACCGGGGTCGCGTTGGCGAAGGAGAAGTCGATTCCGGTATAGGTGGTGCCGCCCGAGCTCAGCACCGCGAAGGTGCCGGTGAAGCCGGTGACCGAGAAGCCGAAGGCGTTAGTGGTGTCGACGGTGACCGGACCGCTCGTATCGAAGACCGCGCCGGTGCCCGCGAAGAATTTGACCGCGTCGAAGCCGAAGACCATCAGATCGCCGATCGTGTCGGTCGCGCCGGTCAGGCCGCTGACGATGGTCTTCGTGAAGCTGAACCCGCCCGCGATCAGAACCTCGCCGCCGATGGCCAGCGTCACATCGCCCGAGACTTTGGCCAGCGGTGCGGTCGCGCCTGTCGCCACGCTGTCGATCTCGGAGACGACGAGCTTGGCGCTCAGCGCATCGTTCGGGTCGGTCAGTTGCGAGGTCACCAGCTCCAGCGTGCCGTTGGACAGCGTCGCGGTCACGTTGTCGACGTTCACGAGACCCAGCGCATCGACCGCGCCATTGGCGATGACCCACTGACGGTCCGTCGCAGTCTCGCGGATCATCGTGATCGAGAAGCTCAGGTTGTCGACCGCGAAGCCGACCGAGCTGCTGGGCTGGCCGAGGGTGAAGTAGCCGTTCGCGCCGCTGCCCGCGAAGAACGAGCCGCTGGTGAGCGAGATGGTGGTGACGTCGAACCCGGCGGTGACGGCGGTGGTCGTGCCGGTGCCCACTTCGTAGAGCACACCGTCGAGCCCGGTGTTGGTGCTGTAGCCAATCGGCGAGCCGACGCCGTCACTGGTCGCGAGGCTCACGAAATCGCCGACCGAGATTTCCATCAGACCGGCATTGCCCGCGAAGCCCGCGGTCACGAAGCCCGGACCGTCGATCGCGAAGGCATCCGCCTCGGTGCCACCCTCGAGACGCTCGACCCCGGTGAAGGTGATGGTGAGGCCGTTCCAGCTGAGCGACCCTTCGTTGATGCCGGTGATCGTCCAGACCGTCTCGGCGTCCGGACCCTCGATCGTGTCGCTGAGGCCGGTCCCTGCCGCGATCGAGGTGATCGGGGCGCCGGGCGTGCCATAGGTCACGCCGTTGACGGTGACGGTGCCGTCGAGGTTCACGGTGTAGGTCAGGTTGCTGTCGGCGGTGCCGTCGAGCGCGCCCCCCGCTTCCGAGATCGCGCCAGCCACCGGAGCGCCGAGGCTCGGGGCCGCGTCGGGAAGACCGATGCGCTCGCCGGTGCCGAGCGTCGCGCTCATCACCGCAGCGTCCGCGTCATGGTCGAGGCCGAGCGCGTGGCCAATCTCGTGGAGCAGGACGGTGAAGAGGTCGACGCCCTCGGAGGCCGCACCGTCGGTCGCCACCAGACGGTCGCCTGCGAGCAGATCGAACTCGGTGCTGTCGCCCGGCGTCGCGTCGATGAACCAACCGACCCCGGCGGCGTCGGCGTCGATCTCGATCAGCGTGCCGGTGATCCGGGCGAGTGCGCCGTCCTCGAGATCGGCGATGGTGAAGGTGAGTTGCGACAGGATCGCCGCGTCGGTGCGGCTGGCCCATTGAGCGAGGGCTTGCTGAACGAGGGGGGCAAGCTGTGCCTCGGTGAGATCCGCAGCGCCGGTATCGGTGCTATCCGCGGTGGCGTCGAGATGCAGATATTGCGGCTCTGCGCCCTCTTCAGCCGGGCTATCCCCTTGATTTTCGCTGGTTTCATCGGAGCCAGCAGCGACAAACCCGGCGTCCGGATTGTCAGTTTTTTCGTTGTTTTCCAGTGCATTAGAGATCGCAGCCGGGGGGCCGGTCGCCTCGTGACCCGTAAGATCCGCCACGGAACTGCCAATCGGGTCCTGCCCTGCATGGGGCATATTTTCCAGCCACGACAGCGCCGTTTTCAGCAGCTGCTGCACCTGAACGGCAGTCAGGAAACCACCGGAATGAAGCTGTTCCGCTGCCGTTTCCAGCTGCGCTGCAGCCTGTTCGCGCGCCGGTTCGGCCACCGCTTCGAGCGGTGCCACGTCCGGCTCATGCGCCCAATTCTCGGGCCAGGCCACATCGCTTTGCGGGCCTTCCTCGGGATCGTGATCGGCTGCCAATTCGTCCTGCTGATGCAGGTCATCGACGGTCTGAACGAGGGCGGAGAGCCCTTCGATCGGGTCGATTTGATGTGCGGTTGCTGCAACACGGGCCAATTCGCCGAACACCGGGTCCGCCGAGAGCAAAAGCCGCGGCTCGAGAGCCTCGATGCGGTAATTTTCCTCGCGGTGAAGGGTGTTATCGGCTTCGTGGAGGGCGGTGTCATTGGCCAGACCGACAGCATCCTGCACGTCGGAGCGGGTCCGACGCAGGAATTTCGTCACACTGGTCAAGCCAAATAAAGACAAGACGCGCCTGAAGCTCACCGATATCGGCAAGCTCCCTCCCCAAGTTGCGATATGAACGCGGTTCCGCCATCTGACGAAATTTTGTTCTCCTTTAGGCTGAACTCACGCAGCAATATTGCAACGAAAATAGTATCCACAGGGCGCCGAAATCATATGAAACATATATATTTCAGCGACTTAATATCCTTACTTAGCGTCAACAATGAAACTTATCCACAGGGCGTTCTTGACGTAACGGGAACAATTGCGTCCAAAGCGAGGCGAATCGCCGCACCGGGCAAAGTGTCGCGCGACGGTCGGTAGAGGCCGGATTTCAATGGAAATCCCGGCTCGGGAAAAGCCGTTTCGCCTGCTCGCGCGGATGGCGCGCGGTGGTCTGCGGACGGGGTCTCGGGGCGTCGTCCGCCTGGGGTGTGGTGAGGCCCAGAACGTCGTCGAGCGGGTGCCCCAGATCGGCCAGTCGCGGGGACAGATCCTCGATCTTTTCGGCGATCAGATGGACCACCACCCCCTCCCGTTCGAGCCGCCCCGAGACCCGCAGAAGACGCCCGCCCATCACCGCCCGGCGGAACCGTTCATAGAGCTTCGGCCAGACCACGACATTGCTCACACCGGTCTCGTCTTCCAGCGTGATGAAGATCACCCCGGAGGCCGTTCCGGGGCGCTGGCGGGTGATCACGAGGCCGCAAACCGTAACCCGATTTTGCCGCGTGCCGATCAGTTCGCAATGCGGCGTGAGGCCGGAAATCGAGGGGCGCAGCAGCTCCATCGGATGGGCGCGGAGGCTCAATCTGAGCGCCACATAATCCTCCACGACCTCCTCTCCCAGATGCATCGCGGGCAGCTCCACGGCCGGTTCGCGCCCCCCTTCCCCGTCCATCGGATCGGCAAAAAGCGGTAGTGGCGCGGGGGCGCGGATCGCCTTCACGGCCCAAAGCGCGTCGCGCCGCGTGAGGCCAATTCCGGCAAATCCATCGGCCTCGGCGAGGCGTTCGAGCACATGCGGAGGCGTGCCCGCGCGCAGCCACAGGCTCTCGGGATCGGGGTAGCCATTGCCCCGTGCAGCGACGATCCAGCCCGCGTCCTCCTCGCGAAATCCCTTGATCTGGCGAAAGCCCAGACGCAGCGCC
Organism: Thioclava sp. UBA3469; assembly: GCF_002378135.1. Taxonomy (NCBI): domain Bacteria; kingdom Pseudomonadati; phylum Pseudomonadota; class Alphaproteobacteria; order Rhodobacterales; family Paracoccaceae; genus Thioclava; species Thioclava sp. UBA3469. Next base: position 42,423 of record NZ_DFRG01000210.1, on the reverse strand, counting down.
AAGGCGCCGTCCGCACGGCGTTCCAGCGAGCTGTCCCAGCCCGAATGGTTGACGCAAACGGGCCGCACTTCGACCCCGTGTTCGCGCACATCGCGCACGATCTGGGCGGGCGCATAAAACCCCATCGGCTGCGAATTCAGCAGCGCGCAGGCGAAGACCGCGGGGTGGTGGCACTTCAGCCAAGAGGAGACATAGGTGAGATGCGCGAAGGCCGCCGCATGGCTTTCCGGGAAGCCGTATTCGCCGAACCCCTCGATCTGGGAAAAGCAGCGATCGGCGAAATCGGGCGTGTAGCCGCGCGCCAGCATCCCTTCGACAAACCGGTCGCGGAAGGTGCCGATCGTGCCCATCTTGCGGAAGGTCGCGAGCGAGCGGCGCAGGCGGTCGGCCTCCTCCGGCGTGAAGCCCGCAGCGACCACCGCAATCTGCATCGCCTGTTCTTGGAACAGCGGCACGCCGAGGGTTTTGCCCAGCACGCCTTCCAGTTCCTTGGAGGGAAAATCGACCTTTTCGCGTCCCTGACGGCGGTTGATATAGGGGTGGACCATGCCGCCCTGAATGGGGCCCGGACGGACGATAGCGACCTCGATCACGAGGTCATAGAAGGTGCGCGGACGCATCCGCGGCAGGAAGTTCATCTGCGCCCGGCTCTCCACCTGAAACACCCCCACCGCATCGGCGCGACACAGCATGTCATAGGTCGGCGTGTCCTCCTGCGGGACGGTGGCGAGCGACATATCGAGCTTCTCGTGACCCGCCAGAAGGTCGAAGCTCTTGCGGATGCAGGTGAGCATCCCGAGGCTGAGAACATCGACCTTCAGGATGCCCAAAGTGTCGATATCGTCCTTGTCCCATTCGATACAGGTGCGCCCCTCCATCGCGGCATTCTCGATCGGACAAAGCGCGTCGAGGCGGCCTTTCGTGATGACGAAGCCGCCGACATGCTGGCTGAGATGGCGCGGAAATCCGATGATCTCGCCGATCAGTTTCAGCGTCTGTGACAGTCGCCGATCGGTGGGGTCGAGGCCCAGCTCGCCCATCCGCGCGTGATCCGGCCCCTTGCCGGAAATCCCCCAGATCTGGCCCGCGAGGCTTGCCGTGACATCGGCGCTCAGCCCCATCACCTTGCCCACCTCGCGGATCGCAGCGCGGGTGCGGAAATGGATCACGGTCGCGCACAGTCCCGCGCGATCACGGCCGTAGCGTTCGTAGATCCACTGGATGACTTCCTCGCGGCGCTCATGCTCGAAATCGACGTCGATATCGGGCGGCTCGCCGCGATATTTCGAGATGAAGCGCTCGAACACCATGCCGATCTGGTCGGGGCTGACATCGGTGATCCCGAGCGCCCAGCAGATGATCGAATTGGCCGCCGAGCCACGCCCCTGACAGAGGATGCCGCGGCTGCGGGCGAAGCTCACGATGTCATGGACGGTGAGGAAATAGGCGGCGAAGCCCAGTTCGGAGACGAGGCGCAGTTCCTTCTCCAGCAACCCCGCATGACGCTCCGATATCCCCCCCGGAGAGCGCCGCGCCAGCCCCTCGCGGGCGAGCCGGTCGAGCCGCTCCTGCGCGGGTTCGTTCTGCGCGACCTCATCGGGATATTCGTAGCTGAGTTCGTCGAGATCGAAGCCGCAGCGCGCCGCGATCTCGCAGCTTCGGCGCAGGGCTGCGGGGTGGCGACGGTAGAGCCGCGCCATGTCCTCGGCCCCTTTCAGGCGGCGTTCCGCATTGGGCAGCGCGCGGGTGCCAAGCGCGTCGATGGTGCAGCCCTCGCGCAGGCAGGTCAGCACATCGGCCAGCTGCCGGCGCGACCCGCGATGCATCAGCACGTCGCCGGTCGCGACCATCGGCGTCGAGGCCCTCAGCGCGAGCGCCGCGCAGGCCGCGAACCAGCGCTGATCCGAGCCGTCATAGCGCGGCGGCGCGCCAAGGAAGACCTGCCCCGGAAAGCGCCGCCGCATCTCCTGCAGCGGGCGGTAGGCGCGGGACAGATCGGCAGGCGGCAGTGCGATCAGGATCATCCCCGCGCAAGCCTCCAGCAGGTCCGCGCGGGTCAGGTGACACTCCCCCTTCCCCGCCCGGCGCTTGCCGCGGGTCAGAAGCTGGCTCAGCCGGTGATAGGCTGCGCGGTCGGTGGGCAGCGCCACCCATTCGACCGGGCAATCGGTCAGCACCAGCCGCGCGCCGACGATCAGCTTCGGCAGTTTCGCGGTTGTGGGTCGGGCCAGATCCTGCGGCGATCCGATGGGCTGGCGAGAGCTTTCGTCGCGCTGGACTTCCGAGCGGATACGCAGCGCCTCACCGATCTCGCGCTTGAGTTCCTTGAGCGCGGAGAAGGCCCGGACCACGCCTGCGAGCGAGTTGCGGTCGGTGATCGCGATGGCCTCCAGTCCCAGCTCGGCGGCGCGCACCATCAGTTCTTCGGGGTGGGACGCGCCGGTGAGGAAGGTGAAGTTGGAGGTGGTGCTAAGCTCGGCATAGGCGAGCGGAATGGCGGGGGGGTTGGCGGTGGGCACGACCGCCGAGGGGGCGCTGCCCCCGCGCCCGTCGGGCGCCCCCCGGGATATTTGTGCCAAGAGGAAGGGGGCGATCATGCGAAGATCCCCTCGACATACCAGCCGGGATCCTGTGGCGTGTGGAACATCCAGAGCCGCAGCCCCTGCCCGGTCTCGACGCGCCAATAGTCGCGCATCCCGCGCCGCCAGTTCGGATCGTCGAACCACCATTCCGGGGTCAGCCGCTCCGGCCCCTCGATACGTTCCGCGCTGAGCGATTGCCGTCGCCAGCGGAAGCGGCGCGGCGGATCGGGCGCATCCGCGATCAGCGGCTCGGGCGGGAACAGCCGCAGCGGGCGGGGATGCGGCTGGTGCCAGTTGCCCTCGGGCTCGGTGAAGGCGGCGGGCGCGATCAGGAAGCTGCGCTCGGGGATATGGCTGTCGGCGGGCAGGTAGCGCTGGACGTTTTCCAGCCCGATGCGCAGCCCGATCCGGGTGATCAGATCGCCCAGCTTGTCGCGCCGCTCGGTGGCGATTGCGCCGATCTGACGGGCGGGGAGCGCCTCGACCTGCGTGGCGGCAAGGCGCATCTGGTCGATCCCGAAGCCCGCGTCGATATCCTCGATGCCGCGCGCAAAAAGCGCCGCGATCCGGGTGGGATCGCGGAGCGGGGTGGCGAGGCGCAGCTCGACCTCCTGACTGGCCTGATCGACGCGGCGCAGGGTGAGGCAGAGCACCCGCGCGCCGGTCTCGTTTTCCTTGAGCTTGGCGCAGAGCCGGTCCAGCAGCCGCTCGATCCCGGCCATCACATCGGTCTGCTGCCCGATAGGTTCGGGTAGGGTCAGTCGGGTGCCGTAATGGGGCGGATCGGCCACGGGCGAGACCTGTTCGGGCAGATCGCCCAAGGCCTGATCGAGCCGCGCCATCAGCCCCGCGCCGAAGCGGCGCACGAGCGGCGCGCGCGGTGTGCGGGTCAGATCGCCGATCTCGCGCAGGCCCAGCCGCTGCAGCCCCGTGACCGTCTCATGCGGCAGGCGCAGCGCGGCCACCGGCAGCTTGCCCAGTGCCGAGAGCCGCGCGCCCGGCGCGGCCCGTCCGGGGGCGAAATGCGCCAGCGCCCAAGCCGCGCCGCGCGTATCGGCGAGGCCCAACCGCGCGGTGATCCGGGCGCGCTCCAGCCGGGCGGCCATCTCGGCCATCATCGGCTCCTCCCCGCCCCAGAGGTGATCCGAGCCGGTGATGTCGAGCACCAGACCCTCGTCCTCCAGCCCCACCCACGGGCAATAGCGCGTGGCCCAGCGGCGCAGGGTTTCGAGAAACTGCGCCTCGCGGGCAGGATCGGCGGGCGCGGTCTGCAGCGCGGGGCAGAAGGCCCGGGCCTCGGACAGCGCCATGCCGCGCGCGAGCCCCTGCCCCTCGGCCGCGGCGTTCAGGCAGTGCAGCCGGTCGGTATTACCCTCGCGCAGGACCAGCGCGAAGGGCCCTTCGACGGGCCGTGCCCGAAGAACCCGGTCGCTCGCCAGCCGGGGAAACCAGAGGGTGAGAATACGCCGTGTGCGCCCGTCGAGCATGTCGCTGAGCCTAGGGTTCGAGTCATTTGTTCGTGCTTTGTTCTTTTTAAGTCTCGCAGGACGCGGAGTCGAGTCCGTCTCGCGGAAGGGCGCGTATCAGGGCGTGGCGATCGCGCCCTCGACGAAGGCGATCAGGCGCGGCAGGCAATGGGTGCGCAGGTCGTAACGCTCGCACATATGGGCGCGGGCTGCCTCGCGCATCGGGGCGAATGTTTGCGGCGTCGCCAGCCCTTCGCTCAGCGCGCGCGACCAGCCGGGGATATCGAAGAAATCCACCAGCCGCCCGGTCTGCCCGTCGGTGATCACCTCGCGCACGGGGGCCGTATCGGACGCCACCACCGCACACCCGGCAGCCATCGATTCCATCAGCGACCAGCTGAGCACGAAGGGATAGGTCAGATAGGCATGGGTGCGGCTGACATGGAGCATGTCGACGTAATCGCCGTAAGGGATGCGGCCCAGAAAATGCACGCGGCTTATGTCCAGCCGATCGCGCACCTCGCCCAAGAATTTCTGCTTCCAGCTTTCGGCGTCCTTCGGCGGGGCGCCATAGCTTTGCCCCTCCTCGCCCACGATCAGCACATGAGCCTCGGGCCGCGCGGCGAGCACATCGGGCAGCGCGCGCATGAAGGAGTGATAGCCGCGATAGGGTTCGAGCGAGCGGTTCACGAAGGTCAGAACCTCGTCGCCGGGGCGGAGGGTGAGCGTCGTTCCGGGCACGGTGAAGCGCGCCTGCGGGTTCGGTGCGAGCCGCGCGCAGTCCACCCCGTCATGGCAGATCGTGAGCTTGGCACGTAGCTCCGGCGGGAAGGTCTCGGCCTGAAACTCGGTCGGGGAGAGGCCCGCATCGGCCTGCACCATGGACTGGATCAGATGGGCCGAGCGCGCTGTAGTGGAGATCCGGGTCTCGAGGCCGGGGCGCTGGAATTCCGCGTCGAAGTCGGTGTCCATCCCGGTCGTGCGATACATCAGCTCAGCATAGACCAGCAGCTTCGCTTCGGGCCAGACCTCGCGTAGGAACAGCGTCTCGCCCCAGCCGGAATGGCCGAAGATCACATCCGGCACATAGCCGTGCTTGTCGCGCAGCTGCCGGGCGGCGAGTGCAACCTTCGCCCCGCGCGCCGCGCAATCGGCGTAAAGGCGCGTGAGCCGCGAGGACATCTCGACCGGCTCTGGCTTGCGATATTTCACCACCTTCACCGGCGAGGGGCGCTGGTTCGTCTCGACCGTCAGGGCCAGAACGTCATGACCGCGCGCGGCCAGAGCCGGTGCCAGATGCACGAACTGGCCCGGGAAGTTCTGGTGAACGAAGAGGATCTTCATGCAATCTCGGGGGTCAGCGAACTCTCCCCCAAGGCGGCCACCATCAACTGGCGGGTATAGGCTGTCTGCGGATTGGCGAAGACTTCCGCCGCGTTGCCCGCCTCGACCACGTCGCCGCGCTTCATCACCATGATCTTGTGGCTGAGCGCGCGCACCACCCGAAGGTCGTGACTGATGAACAGATAGGCGAGCCCGTGGCGTTTCTGCAGGTCGCGCAGCAGGTCCACGATCTGCACCTGCACCGTCATGTCGAGCGCCGAGGTCGGCTCGTCCAGCACCACCACCTTGGGGCGCAGGATCATCGCGCGGGCGATGGCGATCCGCTGGCGCTGGCCACCCGAGAATTCATGCGGGTAGCGCTCCATCATCGCAGGATCGAGCCCGGTCTCCTCCATGATCTCGGCCACCATCTCGCGACGGTTGCGGCCCGGATCGACACCGTGGACGGTCAGCCCCTCGCCGATGATCTGCTCCACCGTCATGCGCGGCGAGAGCGAGCCGAACGGGTCCTGGAACACGATCTGCATGTCGCGGCGCAGCGCGCGCAGCTTGTTCGCCTGCCAGCTGGAGATGTCCTGGTTCTCGTAGATGATCGGTCCTTCGGAGGCGATGAGCCGCATGATCGCGAGCGCGAGCGTGGTCTTGCCCGAGCCGGATTCGCCCACGATGCCCAGCGTCTCCCCTGCCCTCACCGACAGCGAGGCGTCGTTGACCGCCTTCACATGGCCGATGGTCTTGCGCAGCAGACCGCGCTGGATCGGGAACCAGATTTTCAGATGCTCGGTGCGCACCAGTTCGGGCGCATTCTCGGGCACCGGTTCGGCGCGGCCGGTGGGTTCGGCCTCGAGCAGCTTGCGGGTATAGGGGTGCTGCGGATTGGCGAAGATATCTTCAGTCTTCCCCTGCTCCACGATCTCGCCATGCTGCATGACGCAGACCCGGTCCGCAATGCGCCGCACCACGCCCAAGTCATGCGAGATGAACAGAAGGCTCATCCCCATGTCGCGTTTCAGATCGGCCAGCAGCTCGAGGATCTGCGCCTGAATCGTCACGTCGAGCGCGGTCGTCGGCTCGTCCGCGATCAGCAGATCGGGCCCGTTCGCGAGCGCCATCGCGATCATCACGCGCTGACGTTGCCCGCCCGAGAGCTGGTGCGGGTAATCCTGCAACCGGTCCGCCGGGTTCTGGATGCCGACCTTGTCGAGCAGGTCGATGATGCGTTTCTTGGCCTGCTCGCCGGTCACGCCCTGGTGCAGTGCGAGGCTTTCGCCGATCTGCTTTTCCAGCGTGTGCAGCGGGTTCAGCGAGGTCATCGGCTCCTGAAAGATGAAGCTGATATCGTTGCCGCGCACCTGCATCAGTTCGCGCTCGGTCGCGCCGACCATCTCGCGGCCCTCGTAGCGGATCGAGCCTTCGACCTTGGAATTGCCTCCGACCAGCGCCACGGTCGACAGCGCGGTCACCGATTTGCCCGAGCCGGACTCGCCCACGAGTGCGACGGTCTCTCCCGCGTTCACGGTGAAGCTCACGCCTTTCACAGCCGGGGTGAATTTGCCCTCGGAGCTGAAGGCGACCTTCAGATTTTCGACCTCGAGAACCGGTTTCATCGGAACACCTTTCTGGGATCGAATGCGTCACGGATACCCTCGAAGACGAAGACCAGAAGCGAGAGCATGATGGCGAAGGTGAAGAAGGCCGAGAAGGCCAGCCACGGCGCTTGCAGGTGTTGCTTGCCCTGTAGCGCAAGCTCCCCAAGCGAGGGCGCGGAAGACGGCAAGCCGTAGCCCAGATAATCGAGCGAGGCGAGCGCGCCGATCGCGCCGGTGATCACGAAGGGCAGCATGGTCAGCGTCGCGACCATCGCATTGGGCAGGATGTGGCGGAACATGATCACCCGGTCCGAGACGCCAAGCGCACGCGCGGCGCGGACATATTCGAAGTTGCGCGCGCGCAGGAACTCGGCCCGGACGACACCCACCAGCGCGGGCCAGCCGAAGAGGATCGACACCATGACAAGCAGCCAGAAACTTCGGCCCAGGATCGCGAAGAGGATGATGATGACATAGAGCGCGGGCGTGGAGGACCAGATTTCCAGAATACGCTGGAAGAACAGGTCCACCTTGCCGCCGAAATAGCCCTGCACGGCACCCGCCGCGATCCCGATGATCGAGCCGATCCCGGTCACGATCAGCGCGAACAGCACCGAAGTGCGGAAGCCGTAGATCACCCGCGCCAGCACGTCGCGCGCGGTGTCATCCGTGCCTAGCCAGTGATCGGCATCGGGGGCCGAGGGCGCGGTACCCACATCGTTGATCGTGTTGAAGCTGTAGGGGATCGGCGGCCACAGGAGCCAGCCCTTCTCGATCTTCTCGCCATCGACCTCGCCCGCCTGCAGCGCCTCGTTCGCGAAGGCCTTCGGGTCGTCCGCGTCGAAGCAGCCCTCGGTGCCGCCGGTCTCGATCAGGCATTGCACGGTCGGGTCGCGATAAATCGCCTCGGTGCGGAAATCGCCGCCGAAAGCGGTTTCGGGGTAGAAGTTGTAGATCGGGAAATACAGCTCGCCGCGGTAGCTGACCACGATGGGTTTGTCGTTCGCGATGAACTCCGCGAACATCGCGAGGACGAAGAGCACGGCGAAGATGATCGCGGACCAGAAGGCGCGGCGATTGGCCTTGAAGTTGCGCCAGCGGCGTTGGTTGAGAGGAGACAATGCCATCAGCCGGACCTCTTCTCGAAATCGATCCGCGGGTCAACGAAGACATACATCATGTCGGAGATGATGTTCACGACGAGCGAGATCAGCCCGAACATGTAGAGCGTGCCGAAGATCACCGGGTAGTCGCGCTCCACCGCCGCCTGGAAGCCCAGCAGGCCCAGACCGTCGAGCGAGAAGATCGTCTCCACGATGATCGACGCGCCGAAGAAGATGCCGAGGAACTGCGCCGGGAAGCCCGCGATCACGATCAGCATCGCGTTGCGGAAGACGTGACCGTAGAGGACCTTCTTCTCGGACAGGCCCTTGGCGCGGGCGGTCATCACGTATTGCTTGTTGATCTCGTCGAGGAAGGAGTTCTTCGTCAGCAGCGTCATCGTGGCGAAGCTCGCGATGGTCGTCGCCGTCACCGGCAGCGCGATGTGCCACAGGTAATCGAGCGCCTTGCCGATCATCGTCAGCTGGTCGAAATTATCCGATGTCAGGCCGCGTAATGGGAATATCTTGAAATAGCTGCCGCCTGCGAACAGCACCATCAGCATCACCGCGAACAGGAAGCCCGGGATCGCGTAGCCCACGATGATCGCGCCGGAGGTCCAGGTATCGAACGGCGTGCCGTCGCGCACCGCTTTGCGGATGCCGAGCGGGATCGAG
>NZ_DFRG01000210.1:0-33356 GCF_002378135.1 Thioclava sp. UBA3469 | reverse complement strand
GGATGCCGAGCGGGATCGAGATGATATAGGCGAGGATCGTCGACCACAGGCCCAGCGTGATCGAGACCGGCATCTTGTCGATCACGAGGTTCACGACGCTCTCGTTGCGGAAGAAGCTGTTGCCGAAATCGAAGGTCAGATAGCCCTTCATCATGATCGCGAAGCGCTGCCAGGCGGGGATCTTCTCCTTGTGGCAGGCCGGGTCCGCCAGATCGGGCGTGCCGGTGAAGCCATCATCGCAGACGATCCGCGCGAAGCCCATCTGCACCTCGAGCTGATTGAGCAGCTCCGGAGAGATGCCGCGCGCGCCCTGATAGCCGCTATCCTCGACGCCGCCCTGGTTCTGCGTACCCGCATCCCCGCCGCCCGAGATATTGCGCATCGAATCCGCCTCGCCCTGTACGCGGGCGATGACCTGTTCGATCGGCCCGCCGGGGACGAATTGCGTCAGCGTGAAGTTGATGATCATGATTCCCAACAAGGTGGGGATCACCATCAGCAATCGCCGCAGGATATAGGCGCCCATGTCCGGCCCTCTGCTCGTTTATCGGCGGTCGCTCAGAGTGCGCCGCTCGCTTTCAGTTTCTTGGCCTTGTCGGCGTCATACCACCAGAAATCCAACTCTCCCAGAGCGTAGGGCGGCAAGTTTTTCGGGTGATCGTACATATCGTAGTAAGCGACCGTATAGGTGGGTTTGAACCATTGCGGCACCCAGAAGCGCAGGGCGCGCAGGCTGCGGTCCAGCGCATGGACGCGCGGCAGCAGTTCTTCTTCGGTATTCGCCTCTTCGACCATGCGGATCATCTTGTCGATCGCGGGGTTCTTCAGCCCCATCGCGTTGAACACGTCATCGGTCGAGCCCGAGCCGAAATATTGCTGGAGGTTCGAGCCGGGGATTTCGTCCTGACCCAGATGGGTGGTGATCATGTCGAAGTCGTGGCTGCGACGGCGGTTCTCATATTCGCTGTCATCGACGCGATCCATTCTCGCGTCGATGCCGAGCGCGCGCAGGTTCTGCACATAAGGGTTGATGACACGGTCGAAGGTCTGGCTGTCGTTGAGGATCGCGACGGTCAGCTTCTCGCCCTCGGCGTTGCGACGCATGCCGTCATCGCCGACGACCCAGCCCGCTTCTTCAAGCAGCTTCGCCGCCTTGCGCATGTTCTTGCGGTCGAGCTGGCGCTTGCCCGAGACCGGCTGGATCACCGCGTCGTCGCTCAGGACACCGTCGGGAAGGTCCTTGGCGAGCGGTTCGAGGATTTTCTTCTCCGCGTCCGAGGGCTTGCCCTGAGCCTGCAGCTTGGAATTTTCCCAGAAGCTTTCGACCCGATCATAGAGGCCGTAGAAGAGCGTTTCGTTCGACCATTCGAAATTGAAGACGAGCCCCAGCGCCTCGCGCACGCGGATGTCGTCGAATTTCGGCTCCCGCAGATTGATCGCGAAGCCCTGCCCCGAGGCGATATTGCCGTTGGGCAGTTCCGCTTTCACGACCTCGCCCGACTGCATCGCCGGGAAGTCGTAGGCGGTGGCCCAGATGATCGAACTCGCCTCGTTGCGAAAAGTATAAGTGCCGGATTTGAAGCCCTCGAAGGCCGACTGGTAATCGCCGAAATACTCGACGCGGATCTTGTCGAAATTCGAGCGCCCCTTGTTGATCGGCAGGTCCTTGCCCCAATAGTCCGGGTTGCGCTTCCAGGTGATCGCGCGATTGCTTTTGACGCTGTCGAACACGTACGGCCCCGAGCCGATGAAGGGCACCGGCGAGGTCTGCGACAGGTCGATGTCTTCCTTCTCGAACTGCGCCTTGGAGAAGATCGGCAGCGACGCCACCGATTGGATGATGTCGCGGCGCGGGTAGTCGGGCTGGAATTCGAAACGGATGTGCGTGTCGTCGATCGCCTCGGCCGATTTGACCTGCTGGGCGATCACCGCGCGGAAGGAGCTCAGCCCTTTGTCGCGCAACTGTTCATAGGAGAAGACCACATCCTGCGCGGTCAGCGGCGTGCCGTCGGAGAATTTGATCCCGTCGCGCAGCGTGAAAACGACCCAGTCCTTGCTCGGCGGATATTCGAGGCTCTTGCAGAGCAGGCAATACAGTTCCCCCACCGTGTCGGCGGTGCCCTCCATCAGCGATTCCAGCGGAACCGAGGAGAGCGCGGCGGCCCGACCCTGAATCGAATAGGGATTGTAATTGTCGAACCCGCCCGGCGCCCATTCCGAGATTTCTCCGCCCTTCGGCGCGTCCGGATTGACGTAATCGAGATGGGTGTAATCGGCGGGATATTTCAGATGTCCGAGCGTCGCGATCCCGTAGGAGGTGATCGTGTCGCCGCTTTGCGTGCTGTCTTGTGCATGTGCGCCGAAGGCCAGTCCCGCCCAGATCAGACCCGCTGCAACCAGCCCGCTCAGCGCGCGCGGCGCCACCTGCGTCCAATCCGTATCGATCGCTTTACTCGCCACTCGCGCTTTTGCCATGCACACCTGCTCCCTGCTCCAAAGCGTTTTCGCGTCTGCCTAGCTAAAAGCCTAAGTGCGCAGGGAGCAAGTTACGAATCTGTAAAGCAGGACGGGAAATGCAAAAGGCCGCCCAAAGAGGCGGCCTTGAGAAGATTCGAGAGGGATTTGCCTCAGTTCGAATTCTCTTGCAGATAGGCAATCACGTCGTTGCGGTCTTCGGGCTTCTTCAGACCGGCAAAGGACATCTTGTTGCCCGGGATGTAGTCTTTCGGGTTCTCCAGCCACGAGTTGAGCGCTTCGAGCGTCCATTCGCCACCGTGGCTCTTGAGGGCGTCCGAATAGGAGAAGTCCCCGACCGAGGCGACCGCGCGACCGACCACACCATCGAGATGCGGGCCAACGCCGTTCTTGCCTTCCATCGAGTGGCAGGCCTTGCACTTGCCGAAGATCTTCTCGCCCTTGGCCGCGTCGCCGGTGCCAAGCTCGATCTGGGCGACTTCCTCTTCCTGAGCCGCGCCATCGCCTGCGTCCTCAGTCGCCAGCAGATCACCGGGGGCTGCGGACATCATGTCCTTCATTTCGTGCTCGCTGCCGCCCGAAGCGTCGTGGCTCTCGCCAACGGTGTAGAGCGCGCTCGAGGCCCAGGCCGTGAGCAGGAAGAACAGCAACGCGCCCAGAAACGCGCCCGCCGCCTTGGTAAAGGTCATGGTATTGAACATGTCTCGTCCCTGATATGCGTCGTCGTCCCGCGCATCTATCCGCACAGGGCCTTTCAGATCAAGGGAACTTTACCAGATGTGATCGGATTTTCAGAGGGTGGATAATGAATGACGCAGCGTGAGCCTCCCGCGCCCCGGCCCTTCCCTTCCGCGCGGGCACGGGCTAGGCAGGGCGCAAGACAAGATCAGTGCGGGGGATTGCACATGAGCCGCCAAGGACAATCGCCGAAAACCGGTCGGATCGCCTTTCAGGGCGAGCTGGGCGCCTATTCGCATCAGGCCTGCCGCGACGCGCGCCCGGACCTCGAGCCGGTCCCCTGCCGCACTTTCGAGGACGTGATCGCCGCCGTGAAGAAAGGCGATGCCGATCTCGCGATGCTGCCGGTGGAGAATTCGACCTACGGGCGGGTGGCCGACATTCACCGCCTGCTGCCGGAATCGGGGCTGCATATTCTCGATGAGGCCTTCGTGCGCGTGCATATCAGCCTGATGGCCCTGCCCGGCGTCGAGATCGAGGAGCTGGAAAAGGTCCGCGCGCATCTGGTGCTTCTGCCGCAGGCGGCGAGCTTCCTCGCGCGCTACGGCATCCGTGGCGAGGCGGCCGCCGACAGCGCGGGCGCAGCGGCCGAACTCGTGCAGGCGCAGACCCGCAGCGTCGGCGTGTTGGCCTCCGACATGGCCGCCGAGACCTATGGCCTCAACATCCTCGCCCGCCATATCGAGGATCACGCGCATAACACCACGCGTTTCCTGATCATGGGCACCGAGCCCGACACCCGCCCGCGCGGCGAGAAGATGATGACCACCTTCGTCTTCCGGGTGCGCAATATTCCGGCCGCGCTCTACAAGGCGATGGGCGGCTTCGCGACCAATGGCGTGAACATGACCAAGCTGGAAAGCTACATGGTCGGCGGGCATTTCACCGCGACCCAGTTCTACGCCGATGTCGAAGGCCACCCGGACGATCCGGCGCTGGCGCGTGCGCTCGAAGAACTCGACTACTTCACCAGCTATCTGGAAATTCTGGGCGTCTATCCGGCCGCCCCCGAACGCGACGGCTGAGGATCAGGGCGTCAGGCGCTTTTCTCGTGCTGACGCTCGATATCCTGCGCGAATTGTTCGATCCGCTCCTTGAAGCGGCGTTCCAGATTGCCCTTGCCGAGCTTGGCCGACTGGATCATCAGCCGCGCGCCGAGGCTGCGCGGCCTCAGGTCCAACCCCACCAACAATCGCGTGCGCGTCTTCGACAGATCGGTCAGATCGAAATCCATCACCGCCTCGAAACTGTTCGACACGCCCTCGTAGACGATCAGCTCCGGCACTTCGAATTGCTTCACATCGGTGATCATCTGGCGCTGCTTGCCGCGAAAGCGAAAGCCGATATCCCAGGACATGCCTGCGCCGGGTTCGCTCAGCGTGTCGAGCCGTTTCAGGGTGATCCCGCGCCGCATCGCCACCCGCTCGAAGCTGCCGAAATCCGCGAGCCGCTCGAAGACGAAACCGGCGGGCGCGGAAATATCTGTGCGGGTCGACAATTTCATATGGCGGGGTCCTCAGAGCAGATCGGAGGCCGGGGAGTGGCGCACCGTGCGGCGCAAACTGGCCTCATTCCAGCCGATCTGCAAGCCACTCACGCATGAGCCAACCGGCAATCGCGCCTTGGCGTGGCGCAGATATCTCAGGATCGCGCCCTGCCACCACCTGCAGCAGCCGCTCGCGGCTGATCCAGCGCGCATCGGCGATCTCGACCGGGTCGATGGTGATCTCGGTGGTGGTCGCCACGCCGCGACAGCCCAGCATCAGCGAGGCCGGAAACGGCCAGGGCTGCGAGGCCACGAGAGAAACCTCGCCCACCTCGACGCCGCTTTCCTCGAAGACCTCGCGGCGCACGGCGGCCTCCACCGTCTCGCCCGGCTCCATGAACCCCGCGAGGCAGGAATACATCGTCTCGGGCCAATGCGGGCCGCGTCCCAGCAAGAGCTGGTTGCCATGCGTAATCAGCATGATGACCACCGGATCGGTGCGCGGGAAATGGTGACGTTCGCAGACCGGGCAGCGCCGGTGCCAGCCCGCCTGTTCGGGCTCGCTCTCGGCGCCGCAGGTGGAGCAGAAGCGATGCGTCCGGTGCCATTCCACGAGCCCGCGCGCGGTGGCGGCGATCTCCGCCTCGACCGGGCTGAGAAACCCCATCCGCCCGCGCAGCTCGGCGAAGACGATATCGTCGGGCAGATCGGGATGACGCTGCTCGGAGGCGTCGAAGAAGGCAGCCCCATCGGGTCGTTCGCCATCAGGCTCGAACGCCGACACATCGCGGGAAAACAGCGCAAGCCCGTCGCGAAGCCCGAGGAAAATCTCCGGTCCCGGCATCGCCTCGAGCGCCGCCTCGCCCGCGCGCAGAAGATGCAGCCCCTCGGGTCCGAACAGCGGACGGCCGCGCCAAAGCGCGATCACCCGCGCAGTCTCTCCTGCGCGCAGCTCCGCGAGCTGCTCTGCATTGCCTCGCAGATGGGCCGCCCGCTCGAGCGCACCCGGCGCTTCGGCAAAGGCCAATCCCCGCGGATCGAGCACGCGCCCCTGATACAGTCGGGCGGGCTGCGAAATCGGTTGCTGGGTCTCGGCGAGGGAATCGGGCGGCATGAAAAACTCCTGCGGAACGCCCTACCCATGCCACGAGCCGCCGACCCGAGACCAGTGCCGATCAGGTGACGCGCATCGGCCACATTCGCCACCCGCCTTACCTCGCGAGTACGTTACGTCAATTTAAAACTTGGCAAATGACTGACCTCTACTCTAGGTTGCGTATGGGGACACGCGACCGCCAAAAGGCGGCATTACAACGATAAAAGGTCAATTTCGGGCCAAGGGGATCATATGGGAAAACTGTCTGACCGGGATTGGCCCGGCCAGTTTTCGGATCAGCGCGTCACACTCGCGCTGAGGGTTCTTGAGACGACCGATTTGCATGGTCAAGCTCGGGGCTACGATTACTTCAACGACCGCCCCGCCCCACGCAGAGGCTTGGCAGCGCTGGCCTCGGAAATCGCGCAAGCGCGCAGCGAAGCCCCGAACTGCCTTCTGTTCGATTGCGGCGATTTCCTTCAGGGCACGCCGTTGACGCAGCTCTGGAGCGAGCCATGCAAGATCGCAGGCAGCCACGATGGCGAAAATCCGATGATCGCGGCGATGAACGCTCTGGGCTACGACGCGGCGGCGCTTGGTAATCACGAGTTCGATTTCGGGATCGGGCCGCTCGCTCAAGCGCTGGAAGCGGCGAAATTTCCCATGCTCTGCGCCAATTTGAGCGCCTCCATCGGCACGCCGATCCGGCCTTGGGCGATGCTCGAACGCCGCCTGCTCGACAGTCACGGCACCGAGCAGACCCTGCGCATCGCGGTGATCGGCGTGCTGCCGCCCCCAAGCCTCGCTTGGCTCGAGACCCGACCCGGGGCCGAGCTTTCGACCTCTTCGCTCCTGGAGGCGACGGAGGCTCAGCTGCAATTGATCCGAGCCTCGGGCGCCGATCTTGTGGTCGCCCTCGCCCATACCGGGATTTCGCCCCTGCCGCCGGGGGACGAGAAATCGCAAGACCCCGAACACTCTGCCGAACGGGCGGCGCTTGCGGTCGCGCGGCTCGACGGGATCGACGTGGTGCTCGCCGGGCATGACCATCACGGCTTTCCCGATGCCACACGGTCGGCCTTCGCAGGGATCGACCCCGTTCTCGGCACGCTTCACGGCAAGCCCGCGCTGAATGCGGGGGCGCGCGGAACACATCTGGGGGTGCTCGACCTCGTGCTCGAGCAAACGCAGAACGGCTGGAAACTCGCAGCGCATCGGGCGGAACTGCGCCCGGCGCAGCAGGAGACCGGGCCGGACAGCGCGGCGGTGCTTGCCGCCTCCGATCGCGCGCATCGCCGCACGCTCGATCACATACGCCGCCCGATCGGCACCACTGCGGAGCCGCTGCACAGCTATTTCACGCAGATCGCACCGGACCGGACGCTCGCGCTGATCAGCGCGGCGAAACGGCGCTTCGCCCGCGAACGGCTTGCCGGTCGCCCCGAGGCGGATTTGCCCCTCCTCGGCGCTGCGTCGAGCTTCAAATCGGGCGGCGCGGCGGGATCTGCCCATTTCATCGACATCCCCCCGGCCCGCTTCGGATGAGCCATGTCGACGACATCTACCTGTTCAATAATACGGTCGGCGCGGTGGAGCTGAACGGCGCGGAGCTGCGCGACTGGCTCGAACAGGCGGCCTCGATCTACAACCAGCAGCATCCCGACGGGCAGTTGCGGATGCTCTGCGACCTCACCTTCGCGAGCTACCATTTCGACGTGATCTCGGGGATCACCTACGAGATCGACCTCTCTCAACCCCCGCGTTTCCGCCCCGATGGCAGCCTGCGCCCCGCCGCGCCCGGGCGCATCCGCGACCTGCGCCATGAGGGCGCTCGGATCAGCAACACCGACCGCTTCATCGTCGTCAGCAATGATTTCCGCCTGTCGGGCGGCGGCGGCTTCAAGCGGCGAGGCCGTCCCGTTCCAATCGATCCGGAGCCGGTGCTGGTGCGCGACCTGTTGCTCGAAGAGATCGATGCGCAGGAGGGACCGCTGCATCTCGACGCGCCCCCGATTTGGCGGTTCTCTCCCCTGCCCGGTGCGCGCGCGCTCTACCATACGGGTCCCGGTGCCGCGGCCTATCTCTGCGAACTGGAACAGGCGGGGCTGCGCGCGTCTTCCGGGCCGGTCGACGCGAATGGGTTTCTGCCCCTGGAGATTTCGCTCTGAGCGCCCGCCGATGCCGCGCCTAATTTTCTTGCATTCTTACAGCACCCCGCCCAAAACTTAATCACGGAACCGTGAGCGCCCCGCCTGTTCGCATGGCGCGCGCGGTTTGAGTTTACCCCCGCGCGCCGCCGGTCAGGATCGGGGCGAAAACGGATTAACGAAGTGAGGGATATCATGCTGCACATCAAACCGGGGCTTTTCGCGGCGCTCGCGCTCGGCCTCTCGGCCACGCTGGCACAGGCCGAAACCAAGATGCCTTTCGCGCTGGACTGGAAATTCGAAGGCCCCTCTGCGCCCTATTTCCTCGCGGTGGACGAGGGCTATTACGGCGAGGCCGGGCTCGACGTGGAGATCGCCGAGGGCAAAGGCTCGCTCGACGCGATTCCGAAAGTGGCGACCGGCGCCTACCCGGTGGGCTTCGCCGATATCAACTCGCTGATGAAATTCCTCGACCAGAACCCCGGCGCGCCCGTGACCGCGGTGATGATGGTCTATGACAAGCCGCCCTTTGCCGTGGTCGGCCGCAAGTCGCAGGGCGTGAACGAGCCCAAAGACCTCGAAGGCAAGGTGCTGGGCGCGCCGCCGCCGGATGGTGCCTGGGCGCAATTCCCGATCTTCGCCAAGGAGACCGGCCTCGACATGGACAAGATCAAGGTCGAACCCGTCGGCTTCCCCACGCGCGAGCCGATGCTGGCCGAGGGCAAGGTCGATGCGGTCACCGGCTTCTCCTTCTCCTCGACGCTCAACCTCAAGCGCCTCGGCGTCGGCATGGATGACCAGTCGATCCTGCTGATGGCCGATTACGGCGTGGCGCTGTACGGCAACGCGATCATCGTGAACACCGATTACGCGAAGGCGCATCCCGAAGAGATCACCGGCTTCATCAAAGCGACCGCCGAGGGCTGGAAAGCCGCCGTGGCCGATCCGGGCAAGGCCGTGGACGCGCTTCTCAAGCGCAACCCCGCCGCCGACAAGGATCTGGAGACCGAGCGCCTGCAGATGGCGATCGATGCCAACGTCCTGACCGATTACGTCAAGGAAAACGGCATGGGCGGCATCGACGCGGACCGTATGGCCACCGCGATCGAGCAGACGAAAACTGTCTACGAGTTCCAGAACACGCCTGACGCGGCGCTCTATTTCGACAGCGAATATCTGCCCGACGCGGCAGAGCTGAAGATCGACTGATCCGTCACCGTCTCGGGGGCGGGCGCCGCAGACGCGCCCGCCCCTTTTCTCTGCCTTCTCGCGCCGGACCCTCATGGAAAACCTCATCGACATTCGCGGCGTGACTCACGCCTATCAAACCAAGCATGGCCCCCTGCCCGTGCTCGACCATCTCGACATCCGCGTGCCGCAGGGCGAGTTCTGCGCCGTGGTCGGCCCGTCGGGCTGCGGGAAATCCACCCTCACCCGTCTGGTGGCGGGCTTGATGAAGCCCGATCAGGGCGAGGTCTGGCTGCATGGCGAGAAGGTCACCAGCCCGCGCAAGACCGTCGGCATGGCCTTCCAGAACCCGGTGATGCTGGAATGGCGCTCGATCATCGAGAACGTGATGCTGCCTCTGGAGATCGTGGCTCCGGGCATGGCGAAATCCGAGAAGGTCGCGCGCGCCGAGCATCTGCTGGAGATGGTGGGCCTGAAGGGGTTCGAGACCAAGCGCCCCTCCGAGCTGTCCGGCGGGATGCGGCAGCGCGCCTCGCTCTGCCGCGCCATCGTGCATAAGCCGGATGTCCTGATCATGGACGAACCCTTCGGCGCGCTCGACAATTTCACCCGCGAGGATCTGTGGCAGACGATGCGCGACCTGCGCGCCGCCGAGCCCTTCACCGCCGTTCTGATCACCCATGACCTGCGCGAGAGCGTGTTCCTCGGCGATCAGGTCATCGTGCTCTCGGGCCGCCCGGCACATACGCAATATGTGCTGGATGTCGACCTGCCGAAGGATCGCACGATCGACATTCTCTACGAGCCGAAAGCCGTCGACATGCTGCATTTGCTGCGCGACCAGATCCGTATCGCTCAGGGCCGCGACGAGGAGATGCACTGATGGACTTCAAGAAAATCCTCACCCCGATCCTGTCGATCATCGCCTTCCTCGCGATCTGGGAATTCATCGTCTGGGCGAATGGCTGGCCGAATTACGTGATGGCCTCGCCCTCGGACCTGCCCGCCGCCTATATGCGCTACTGGAACCTGTTCCTGATCGATAGCTGGCAGACGCTGTGGCGCACCGTGGCAGGCCTAGCGATCTCGATCGTGTTCGGGACGTTCCTCGGAATGGTGATGGGCTTTTCGCGCACCGCGCGCGATGCGCTCTATCCGCTGCTGGTGGGCTTCAACGCAGTGCCGAAAGCGACCGTGGTTCCGGTGCTAGCTCTGCTGTTCATCGGCGCGCATGACTTCAACACCGTGCTGATGGCCTTCATGATCTCCTTCTTCCCGATCGCCGTGTCGGTGGGGATCGGCCTGTCGACGCTGGAGCCCGAATATCGCGATATCCTCGGCGCGCTGGGGGCCTCGAAATTCACCATCTTCCGCAAGATTGCCCTGCCGAAAACCCTGCCCGAATTCTTCGGCGCGCTGAAGGTCTCGGTCACGCTGGCCTTCATCGGCACCAACCTCGTCGAGATCATCTCGCCGCACGGCAAAGGCCTCGGCGCGCTGTTCCTGTCGGGCCAGACCAACGGGGATTACCCGCTGATGTTCGCGGTGCTGATCGCCTTGGCTTTCCTGGGTATCCTTCTCTACTACGCCGTCGTCGCGCTGGAGAAGATCTTCGCAGGCTGGGCTGAGAGGCAACCGGGTTAAGGGGCGCTGCCCCCCGTCGCGGGAGGGCGACATTCAGCGGAGAATGAAGGGGGCTCTGCCCCCTCGGGCTTCGCCCTCACCCCCGGGATATTTTCGCCAAGGCGAAGGGCGCGTGTTTGCGCGCGTCCGTCACGCGCGCTCTACCGTCAGCCAGATGCCGCCTTTCGGGCGTGTCGTCAGGATCATCTCCGGCACAGGCTCGCGTCCCGGCACGGCGGTGAAGCGGAACCGGGCGAGGAGCGTGGCGAGGATGATTTGCGCCTCCTGCATCGCGAAGCCCGCGCCGATGCAGATGCGTGGCCCGGCCCCGAAGGGCAGGAAGGCGAAGCGGTCATGCGTCGGATTGGCGAAACGGTCTGGAAGGAAGGCATGCGGGTCCTCCCAGAGCGCATGGTGGCGGTGCAGCGCGTAGATCGGCAGCATCACCGTGTCGCCCGCGCGCACCTCGCGCCCCAGAAGCGTGTCGGGTTTGCGCGCCGTGCGCGACAGGAAGCCCGCAGGCGGGTAGAGGCGCAGGCTTTCGTTCACGATCTGCGCGACGAGGGGCATCTTCGGCAGGTCGTCGACGGTCGCCGCGCGCGCGCCGAGCGCGGCCTGCGCCTCGCTGCGGGCGGCCTCCTGCACCTCCGGGTCGAAGGCGCAGAGATAGAGCGCCCAGGCGAGCGTCAGCGCGGTCGTCTCGTGGCCTGCGACGATGAAAGTCAGCAGGTTGTCGCGCAGCTCGGCCGGGCTCATCTCGCGGCCGGTTTCGGGGTCCTGCGCGCCGTCGAGCAGGTCCAGAAGGTCGGGCACAGCTTTCGCCTCGCCCGCGCGCCGGGCCTCGATCGCGCGGTCCGCATGGCGCTTGAGGTCGCGCACGACGCCTGAGGAAATCACCCGATGCGGGCGCGGCACCCAGGCGGGCAGGGCGAAGAGGTCGAGAAGCGAGACCTTCGCCGTCTGCGCGATATAGGCGTCGATCGCCCGGTGGATCGCGGCACGGTCGAAGCCCTCGTCTCCGGAGAAGGTCACGTCCGAGATCACCTCGAAGGTCGCTGCCACCATCTCCTGATGCAGGTCCACCGCGCGGCCGGTATCGGCGGCGGTGCTGATACGCGCCGCGGAGGCCTCCGCTGCGGCGCCCATGACGGGGGCGAGCGCCTCCATATTGCGCGCGGCGAAGACCGGAGAGGCGGCGCGGCGCTGCCAGCGCCATTCGGCCCCTTCGGCGACGAATAGACCTTCCCCTACGGCAGGGCCGAGAATGAGCTTGGTCACCACCGATTTCGGATAATCCTCGACGCGCGTCTTGAGGATGTGGCGCAGGCTGTCGGGGTCCATCACCATATGCCAGCGCGCGCCTGTATTGCCCGAGATGATCGGCGCATGGGTCGCCAGTTCCGGTATGATTTCCAACAGGTTGCGCCGCGCGGCGCGGAAGCTCGCGAAGATGCCCAGCGGATGCTCGGCAAGGGGCGCACGGGCCGGAAGGCGGTGGGTGTCGTCTGTCGCAGCGTAATCCATGGAGAGATGGTAGTGCGGCGCCGGTCGCTGCCCAAGGGAAACCGCGAACACAGACAGGGGAAACCCTGCATTCCGGGCTTGATTTTTCCCCGCCAGCGCAATAGGTAGCGCGCGATATTGACTCGGGCTCGCTGCTAGCGGCCCCCTAACCAGAGGCGCCCCGCGAGATGGCAAAGGAAAAGTTTGAACGTAACAAACCGCACGTCAACATCGGCACGATTGGCCACGTTGACCACGGCAAGACGACGCTGACGGCTGCGATCACGAAGTATTTCGGTGATTTCCGCGCGTATGACCAGATCGACGGCGCGCCGGAAGAGAAGGCCCGCGGCATCACGATCTCGACCGCGCACGTGGAGTACGAGACCGAGTCGCGTCACTACGCGCACGTCGACTGCCCCGGCCACGCCGACTACGTGAAGAACATGATCACGGGTGCAGCGCAGATGGACGGCGCGATCCTGGTTGTGAACGCAGCTGACGGCCCGATGCCGCAGACCCGCGAGCACATCCTGCTCGGCCGTCAGGTCGGCATCCCGGCGATGGTCGTGTACCTGAACAAGGTTGACCAGGTCGACGACGAAGAGCTGCTCGAGCTCGTGGAAATGGAAGTTCGCGAACTTCTGTCGTCCTACGACTTCCCCGGCGACGATATCCCGATCATCAAGGGTTCGGCTCTGGCCGCGATGGAAGGCCGTGATCCGGAAATCGGCGAGAACTCGATCCGCGCGCTGATGGAAGCTGTCGACAGCTACATCCCGACGCCGGAGCGCGCCGTGGACCAGCCCTTCCTGATGCCGATCGAAGACGTGTTCTCGATCTCGGGCCGTGGTACGGTTGTGACCGGCCGCGTCGAGCGTGGCGTGATCAACGTCGGCGACGAACTGGAAATCGTGGGTATCCGCGACACCTCGAAGACGACCTGCACGGGCGTCGAGATGTTCCGCAAGCTGCTGGACCGTGGTGAAGCAGGCGACAACATCGGCGCGCTGCTGCGCGGTGTGGACCGTGACGGCGTCGAGCGTGGTCAGGTTCTGTGTAAGCCGGGTTCGGTTAAGCCGCACACGAAGTTCGAAGCTGAAGCCTACATCCTCACCAAAGAGGAAGGTGGCCGTCACACCCCGTTCTTCGCGAACTACCGTCCGCAGTTCTACTTCCGCACGACGGACGTGACCGGCACCGTGACCCTTCCCGAGGGCACCGAGATGGTCATGCCGGGCGACAACCTGAAGTTCGAAGTCGAACTGATCGCCCCGATCGCGATGGAAGACGGTCTGCGCTTCGCAATCCGCGAAGGTGGCCGCACCGTCGGCGCCGGCGTCGTCTCCAAAATCATCGCGTGATCCTCGGATCATAGCGATTTGCGAAGGGCCGCCCGGTTGGGCGGCCCTTTTGCTTTGCGTGAAGGGCATGTGCGGGTGGTCGTAATCGCGGGCGTGTCGCGCTAGGTCTTCTGCAGGGCGGACCATGCAGGAGGATGCTGGACATGGCAGAGGTGACTGCGGCACGCGAGTGCCATTGGGACGTGGACGGGCTGCGGATCGCCGGGCGCGTCTGGGGGCCCGAGGACGGTCTTCCGGTCTTGGCGCTTCATGGCTGGATGGATCATGCGGACAGCTTTGCCGCGCTCGCGCCGCGGCTCGAGGGCTGCCATGTCGTCGCGCTCGACCTGAGCGGGCAGGGCCTGAGCGGGCATCGTGCGGCCCATGCGAGTTATAATATCTGGGACGACCTGCCGCAGATCCTGCGGGTGCTCGACGCTCTGGGCTGGGAGGACTGCGTGCTGCTGGGCCATTTGCGCGGCGCCAATATCTCGGCGCTGCTAGCGGCGGCGATGCCGGAGCGGGTGCGAGGTTTCATCGCGCTCGATTCGCTGGCCCCCGAGCCGGTGGCGCGGGATTTCGTCACAACGCTGCGCGCCTATCTGACCGAGGTGCCAAAGCAGGCGGCGCGGCCTCCGCGTCGTTTCCCGACGCGTGAGGACTATATCGCGCGCCGCGCGGGGCAGGGCAATGCGCGCGCAGTGGCCGAGGCTCTGGCGGAGCGTGCGCTGGAAGAAGGTCCGGAGGGCCGGCATCTGCGTGGCGACCGACGGCTGTTCGCGAGCTCGGCGGTGAAGCTCGACCGCGACGACGTGGAGGCGGTGCTGCGGGCGATCCGCGCGCCGGTGCTCAACATCTGGGCCGGGGACGGGATCCGGGCGCAGCGCGAGGGCACGGCGGAGCTGGCGCGATGGGGGGCCGAGCTGATCGCCGACTACGAGAGCATCGAGATCGCGGGCGACCACCATTTCCACCTCGACCCCGAGGCGGCGGAGCAGATCGCGGAGGCGGTGAAGGGCTGGCTTGCGCGCAAGCTGTGAGCGGGCGGCTGGCGCGGCCCCGCCGCTTGCGCTAGACTGATGGGACGCACGATGGAGGCTCCGATGGACAAGACCCTTTTCTGATCCCGTTTCCCTGAAACTCTGATCGCGAGAGGTCTGTCCATGTCTGCTCATCCGCTGCCGCGGCGCTTTCCTGCGCCCGATACCCGTAATCCCGTTCTTCTGCCCGATGGCACGCCGCATGAACCGACCGTGTTCCTGCAGGCGGTGATCGATCATCCCAATATCGAGGTCGGTCGCTATGCCTATTACAGCCCGCTTGCCCCCGTGACGGACGCGGCGGCGGAGCTTGCGCCTTACCTCTATCCCGGCTGCCCCGAGCGGCTCGTGATCGGGGCTTTCGCGCAGATCGCGCATGGGGTGCGCTTCATCACCGCCTCGGCCAATCATCCGATGGGCGGGATCACCACCTATCCGTTTCGGATCTTCGACATGGAGACGGCGGGGAAATATCTCGAGGAGAATGCCGCGATCGGCGACACCGTGATCGGGCCGGATGTCTGGCTTGGCTTCAATGCGATGGTGATGCCCGGTGTGCGCATCGGGGCGGGGGCGATCGTGGCGGCTGGCTCGGTTGTCGCACAGGACGTGCCGCCCTTTGCCATCGTCGCGGGTAATCCGGCGCGCGTGGTGCGGTCCCGGTTCAGCACCGATGAGATTGCACGATTGCTCGATCTGGCGTGGTGGGACTGGCCGGTGGAGGCGATCCAGAGGGCGTTGCCCGCGCTGGAGGCGGGCGATGTGGCAGCGCTGGCCGAACACGCACCTTGAGCGAGAGGCTTGCCGCTGCGCGCAACGACGCTAGGCTCTGGGCAACGCGACGAATTCTCCCGGAGCCCGGATGACCAACAGCCCGATCCTCTTCTCGCATATCCTGACTGGTGCGCCCGATCCCGACGGGCCTGCCGACATCGTCGAGGCGTTGCGGGACGAGCGGCTCGCTTGGGCGCATCTCGACGGGACGCACCCGCAGGCGCAGCGCTGGATTCGCGAGGAACTGGATTACCTCGACCCGCAGGCCGTGGAGGCGTTGCTCGACGTCGATACGCGCCCGCGGATGAGCCAGATCGGCGAGGGGCTTTTGGTGATCCTGCGTGCGATCAACTTCAACGAGGGCGAAGACCCCGAGGATATGGTCTCGCTGCGGATGTATCTCGACCGGCAGCGTATCCTCACGATTTCGCGCAAGCGGGTGCGCGCGATCGAAGGGATGAACGCGGCGATCCGCGACGGCAAAGGGCCCAGCGATGCGGGAACGTTCCTCGTGCGACTGACCGAGGATATCGTCGGCAATATCGGGGTGTTCCAGACCGAGTTGGACGAGCGTGCCGAGGCGTTGGAAGATCAGGTCTATGGCGGGCAGGCCGATCACATGCGCCACGATGTTCTGGATTTGCGGCTGCAGGTGATTGCGGCGCGGCGTTACCTCGCGCCGCAACGCGAGGCGTTGATCCGTCTGACACAGGCGGAGAGCCCGATCATCGACGAGGTCACGCGGCGCGAGATCGAGGAAGAAGCGCTGAAGATGACGCGGATTTCGGAAGATATGGACGAGCTGCGCGATCAGGCGCAGGTGCTTCGCGAAGAACTGTCGAGCCAACTCTCGGACCGGGTCAACCGCAACACCTTCGTGCTGTCGGTCGTCTCCACGATCTTCCTGCCGCTCGGGTTTCTTACCGGCCTGTTCGGGGTCAATCTCGGCGGGATGCCGGGGCTGAACTCCGACAATGCGTTTAATTATCTGGTAATTGTCTGCGTGGTGATCGTCGCCGCGCAGTTGATCGTAATGGGCTTCCTGCGCCTCTATTCGAAGCGCAGGAAGCGGTAGTCTCTCGAGATCAGGCAGCGTCGCGCATGTGGCGGCCTTCCTGAATCTCTTCGATGATCTTGGCGACGAAATCGTCCAGATCGTTCGGGTTGCGCGACGTGACGACGCCATTGTCGGACACCACGGATTCGTTCACCCAGTCGCCGCCGGCGTTTTCGACATCGGTGCGCACCGAATGATACGAGGTCATCTTGCGCCCCTTGGCGATGCCGGTCTCGATCAGGAGCCACGGCGCGTGGCAGATCGCGGCGACCACCTTGCCTTGGTCGTAGAAGCTACGCAGGAGATCCAGCGCGCTTTTCTCGACACGAAGAAGGTCGGGGTTGATCTGACCGCCGGGGAGAACGATCGCATCGTAGTTGGAGGCGACGACGTCGGAGATCTTGCACTGCACCGAAACGGTCTCGCCCCAGTCGGTCTCGTCCCAGCCGCGAATGTCTTCGCCATCGAGCGAGGCGAGGTCGATTTGCGCACCGGCCTCGGCCAGCTTGTCGCGCGGAACGGTCAATTCGGCTTGCTCGAAACCGTCGGTGGCCATGATCAGAATGCGGGCTTCGGTAATCTTGGGCATTTGCTTTCCTTTCCTAAGGCGCAGCTTGCGCAGGTTCGGGAGAAAAACGATCTGCGCCCGGCATGCGTTCCACTGCGATTTCTTCGGCGGGGAAATGCGAAAGATCGGTGGAAAGGCACTTGATTTCGGTCGCGTGAGACTTTAGCACCCACGCCACGGCCTAGGGGTATAGCTCAGTTGGTAGAGCATCGGTCTCCAAAACCGAGGGTCGCGGGTTCGAGTCCCTCTGCCCCTGCCAGCCGTTTCCTGAAAATTTACGTTCGTTCGCGTAACGTTCCCGAAGTGGCGTCCTCTGACGCCGGTTTTGGGCGCTGTCGCGAGGAACCGCCGTGCTTGGCAGAATTTTCCGGGTCTTTCAGCGATATGTGGATGCGAATCTCCGGATTTCGCGAAGGGTACGGGATCTGGGGCCGCGCGCGGTGGCTCGGGGGCTGCATGTCACGCGCTACGATTTCCGCGGCAACCGTCTTCGCCTCGAAGGGCGAATCAATGCGCGCGAGGTGATTTTGCGGTTGGGGGGCGTGGCGCAGCGCTGCGCGCTCGAACCTGAACCATCGGGGCCGGCGAAGTTCGCCTTTGACGTGCCTTTCTGGCCCGACAAGGTGGAACTGGTCATTCCCGATACGGGTGCCGATGTGCAAGGCGAGGAAAGCTGGGTTTTGCCGCCGATCGGCAGGGGTCGCCTCGCATGGGGGCAGCTGCGCCTCGCCCCGGTGTTCCTGTGGCGAATCGCCCGTCATGCCCACGATATCTGGCTCTGGCGAAAAGACAGTGACAGTGCTGCGGGGTTTCGCGTGAAATCTGCGCTTGGTTTCGTGGGAAAGTCGCGGGGTGCGACCCTACCGTCCGATCTGCTCCGCGGCTCGGCGCCGACTGAGCCGTCCACGTTCCCCGGGATCGTGATCGTGTTGCCGGTGTTCAACGCGCGGGCGCTGCTGCGCGAGGCACTCGCTCGGGTCGCGCAGCACACCGATCTCGACTGGCATCTGATCGTGATCGAGGATCGCTCGACCGATCCCGAGATGCGGCCGTTTCTGCGCGATTGGTGTGATGGCCGGGCGAACGCGAGTCTTCTGGAAAATGACACAAATCTCGGCTTCGTCGCGTCGGTCAATCGCGGGTTTGAAGCGGCGCTCAGGCGCTTTCCCGATCGCCCCGTGGTCTTGCTGAATTCCGATGCCCTCGTGCCGGCGGGCTGGGCGTCACGTCTTGTTGCTCCGCTTTCCGATCCGCAGGTCGCAAGCGTCACGCCGATGTCGAATGACGCGCAGATATTGTCCGTGCCGACAGCCGGAGCGCGGAGCGATCTGCCGCCCGGGGCCGTCGATCAGATCGACGCCGTCGCCGCGCGCATGAACCCGGTGCAGGCGCGCGCCGACCTGCCGACCGGGATCGGCTTTTGTATGGCGCTCGCACCGCGCTTTCTTGCAAAGTTCCCGCAGTTCGATCCTGTTTTCGGGCGCGGCTACGGGGAGGAGACGGATTGGTGTCAGAAAGTAAGGCGGCTCGGGGGGCGGCATATCGGGATCGGCTCGCTCTTCGTGGAGCATCGCGGTAGCACCTCTTTCGGCGCGGCGGCGCGGCGAAAGCTTCTGGACGCCAATCAGGCGAAGATCGAGAGGCGCTATCCAAGTTATCCGCGCGCCGTCGATCGTTTCCTCGCCAGTGATCCGCTTGCGGCCCCGCGTTTCGCGCTCGCCCTGGCCCGAGCGGGCGCGCTGCAAACCGAGCCGATCAAGATCTGGCTCGGACATTCCCTCGGCGGCGGTGCGGAGATGTGGCTACGCAAAGAAATCGCCTCGGAGCTTCGCGCCGGGCGACGGGGCGTCGTTCTTCGCGTCGGTGGTTCCGTGCGCTGGTCCATCGAACTGCACGACCCGCTCGGCCACCGCACGATCGAGACAATGGATCGTGCGGTGGTGTTATCCCTGCTGCAGCTTCTGCCGGATCGCCACGTCATCTATTCCTGCGGCGTTGGCCACCCGGACCCGCTCGAGATACCCGCGCTGCTTACGGAACTATCCGCGGGGCAGCGGCTCGATATCCTGTTTCACGACTACTTGCCCCTAAGCGAGGCCTACACGCTCCTGCGTGCGCCAAACAGCTTGCGCGAGATCCCCGAATACATCGGCCCTCGGGCCAAGTCTCGAAAGTCGTCTCGGCGCTCTTCAACCGACGAACTCTCGGATTGGGAAAGCGCGTGGGGCGCGGCACTGACCAGCGCAACGCGATTGCAAGTTTTCTCGCGCAGCTCCGCAGAGATTGTGGCCTCGGCCCGTTCCGATCTCGCGCATAAGATCGACTGCAAACCGCATCATGTGGCCCGGCCTGCTGTTCTCATCCGTCCGCCTCCGGGGCTCCACGCAGGCGCCCGCGCCGCGGGCTCTGTTCTTGGCGTGCTTGGTCATATCGGCGTCCACAAAGGCGCCGCGGTTGTCGAGGCATTGGGGGAGGCCTTCGCTGCGGACGGCCGCGCGCGGCTGGTCCTGTTGGGAAATCTCGATCCGCGGTTTCATTTGGGCGCGCCGAACCACCTCCACGGACCGTTTGAGCCCCTAGATTTGCAGATGTTGATCGTGCGCTACGGAATTGAGCGATGGCTGATCCCATCGCTCTGGCCGGAGACCTTTTCCTTTACCACGCATGAGGCGCTCGCCACCGGCCTGCCCGTGCATTGTTTCGACCTTGGCGCTCAAGCTGAAGCGGTCAGAGCGGCAGGCGCACAGGGCGGCGTCTTGCCGGTGCCACGGTGGCCATCGGATATAGACATTGATCGTCTCCTCGGGGCGCCCGCTATGCAGAGGTGGGTGGCATGACGTTCGAAGACAGTCATGCGATCTTTCATATAGGCGCCCCGAAATGCGGCAGTTCGGCTCTTCAAGCAGCATGGAGCGCGGAACCGGACCGGCCGTCGCGCGCCGGTTTGCGTATGCGCTATATCGGCGCGGTGCGGGTGGGCGGCAAACTCATGCCGTTGCGTGGCAGGGCTGTGCGCCGCACTGCCGCGTTGTCTCCCTATGGCTATGTCTCGATGCCCGATCCCGGCCGGGAGGTCGCGGCGAAATCTCTCGGCGATTTCGTCTTGCGCGAGATCGCACGCGCGCGGCGGCGCGGCTATATCCCGTTCTTCTCGAATGAGGGCTGGATTCGTCGGCCCGATTTCTTCACGCGGCTACTTTCTGACCTCGGCCATCCGCCCGTGACCGTGCTGGCCTTTCTGCGTCCGCCCCTAACGTGGATGAACGCGGCGTTCTGGCAATGGGGTGTCTGGAGCCGGCCCCGCTTCGACGATTGGCTTTCGTCCCGCCGTGTCCAGTTCAGCTTTGGCGGAGATCTCGCAGCCTGGGCGCGCATTCCCAACGTAGGATTGCAGGTCGCGCCGGCAAAGCAGGATGTGGTCACCTTCGCCGACGCTTTGCTGGGAACGCCGGGCAACGCAATCGGACCGTGCCACAGCACGGGCAGCGCAGCACAGTTTGGTTTTTTGCTGCGCAATCGCCGTTTTCGGCCGGATAGCCATCGCGCGGAGATCGAGTTCGTATTGCAACGGCAAATGGCGAACGGCCCCATGTTGCGCCGCGCGTGGGCGATCGCGCCACATCACGTCGAGACACTGCAGCCGCTCGCACAGAGCCATCGTCGAGAGCTCGAGCGCGTCTTACCCGCCGTTCAAGCGGAGGAAATATTCGACGACCCGCTCTGGACGACGCTATATCCGTATCATCCTGAAATCGAGCGCGGCCCGGCGCCGCTCGATGATCTCGATGAATTGCGCGCGTTCGCGGGAGGGCTTCTGTCAAAACAGTTGTCCGAGGGTGCCGAGCTCGGTGCACTCGACGCATCTATAGCGGAGCGGCTCGGTGTCCTTCTGCGCGAGGACCGTTCCCTTCGGTGGCGGACCGCGCTCCTTGGAGTGCCGCGAGATCAAACGCCGCGGCCGAGATCGTTCACCTTGCGAGGAGATCCCGGTAGCTCGTCCTGAGGACCAAAAGGCCAAGTGCCAGGGCCACGAGCGACACGCCGATTACGTAGAACGCAGAGAGATAATCGGGCTGATAGGTCGGGAAAAAGCCGCGCCGCAGATAGCCGATCACATGGACCAGCGGGTTGAACCAAAGGATGTCCGCAGCCCAGCGCGGCAACTGGTCGGTGAGAAAAAAGACTCCGGAAATCAGGAACATCGGCCGCATCAGTATAGACCATATCTGCTGCCAGACCGGCGCGCGCAGAAAGAGGTAGCAGTTAAGGGTGCCGACCCCGAAGGAAAGCAGTACGGCGAGCCCCGCTGCTTCCAAGATACGCAGTGGATCTGGGCTTGCGCGGGTGTCGAACATCAGGAGGCATCCGTGTAGGATGAGGTAAGAAACAACAAGTTTCGTAAGCGCATTCAGGGCGAGCCGTGCGATGAGCGCATCGACAAAGCTCACAGTGGGATAGGCGAGGAGCGCGCGCGAGTAGGTGAGGGCGTTGGCGACCTTCGACTGAACGTCTGAAAACAACATGAATGGCAGCAAGCCCGTCGCGTAGAAAAGGGCGAAACTGGCCCCGAGCGGCGGGGCGTGGAAGGTCAGCGAAAAGAACAGCGTCAACAATGCGACGCCGCCGATCGGCTCGAGCAACGCCCAAAGATAGCCCCCTGGTGAGCGACCGTAGCTTGCCGACATCTCGCGCAGAATAAGCGCGCCGATGGCACGAAGCGCCGGAAAGGACCGGGCCGGGATGCGCGCCGCGCGGGAGGAGAACATTTCGAGCCTCGTTTACCGGTTTTCAATTCGGATCGTGTTCGCTGGACCCTGACGCGACCGATAGTGGAGCCAATTGTGAAACACGCGGTTAACGAGCCTGCGCAGGCCACGCCCGTCCTCGCAAAGGGGGCTGGATTGCGCGAAGTGCCAGTGCCGCTCCGGCCGGTGCCGAGCGCATACGCGCCCCCCGCACGCAAGGCGCGCTGGCGGCGGCGGCATCAGACTGTGGCGTTAAGCTTCCTGACGCTGGTGATCGCGCCGGTTCTGGTGGCGGCCTATTATCTTTATGCGCAGGCGGCGGATCAGTTCGTTTCACGCGTCGGCTTCACGGTGCAGCGGGAGGAAATGGCGCCGGCGCTCGATCTTTTCGGCGGTCTGTCCAGCCTGTCGGGCGCGTCTTCGAGCGACACCGACATTCTCTATGAATTCATCCAAAGCCCGAGCCTTGTTGCGCAGATCGACGACGCGCTCGATCTGAGGGCCATCTGGTCGCGCGATCGATCCGATCCGGTCTTCGGGCTTCCTGGCGACGCCACTCTCGAGGAGCTTGTCGCCTATTGGAACCGCATGGTTCATGTGCGGCACGGGGCGGGCGCGGGGCTGCTCGACATCGAGGTGCGCGCTTTCGATCCCGGCGCGGCACAGCGGATCGCGCAGACCTTGATGGCACAAAGCTCTGCGATGATTAACCGGCTCAGCAACGCGGCGCGCGAGGATGCGATTCGCCATGCGCGCGGAGAGTTGCGGCGCGCCGAGGCGCGTCTGACGACGGCGCGCACGGCGCTCACCACTTTCCGCAATCGCCACCAACTGATCAGTCCGGAGATGGATTTGCAGAGTCAGGCGGGGGTGCTGGCGTCGCTGCTCGAACAGCAGGCGCAGGTGATGATCGAGAGTGATCTGCTGCGCGGCACGGTGCGCAGCGGGACGGACCCGCGGTTGAAGCAGGCGGAGCGGCGGCTTGCGGTGATCGAGGACAGAATCGGGGCGGAGCGACTCAAGCTCGGGATCGATGGCGGCTCCCAGGAAGAGGCTTTTGCGAGCATCGTGGGCGAATACGAGCGGCTTATGGCGGAGCGCGAATTCGCAGAGCGTGCTTATGCGGCGACCCGCGCAAGCTATGACGCGGCGGAGGCCGAGGCGCGCCGGAAAAGCCGATTCCTTGCAACATTCATGGCGCCGACCCTTGCCGAAAGCGCCGAATATCCACGGCGCGAGACGCTTCTGGCGCTGATCGCGGGTAGCCTCGTTTTGCTTTGGGCGATTGGCATCCTGGTGGGCTACGCGATCCGGGACCGTCGGTAACGGCGATGATCCGGCTGCAAAATCTCAGCAAAAGTTTCCGCGTTCCCGGTGGTGAGAAGGTCGTGGCGCGCGATATTTGCGCGAGCTTTCCAAGCGGCCGATCCGTCGCCTTGCTAGGGCGAAACGGGGCCGGAAAGTCGACGCTGCTGCAGATGATCGCAGGCACCGCGCGTCCGGATCGCGGGAGGGTGATCACACGGGGTAGCGTGTCGTTCCCGGTGGGCTTCGCCGGGTCGTTTCACAATGATCTGACGGGCGCGCAGAATTGCCGCTTCATCGCGCGTATCTACGGGGTGGATACCGATGAGATGGTCGCTTTCGTAGAGGCGACCGCCGAGCTTGGGGCGCATTTTCGGATGCCGCTGCGCAGCTATTCTTCCGGAATGCGCGCGCGATTGGCTTTTGCGGCATCGATGGCGATCAGCTTCGACACCTATCTCGTCGACGAGATCACGGCGGTCGGCGATGCAGCGTTTCGCGAGAAGAGCGCGGCCCTGTTTCGCGACCGTCTGACAGACGCCGGGGCTGTCGTGGTCAGCCACTCGATGAACCAGTTGCGCGAGATTTGCGATTGCGGCGCGGTGCTGGAGCGTGGGCGGCTTGAGTTTTTCGACGATCTCAACGCCGCGATTGCCTGCCACGAACGCAACATGCTTTGAGCTGGGCGCTGTGAGCCGTCGCATTCTATTAAAATATTGAGAGAAAGCCCTTTTCGGGCCGCTTTTCCTCCGCGCTCCGTGCCCAGCCACGCCTCACATTTGAGACAGTGTGAACATGGAAAGCGGAGGTGACTATGCCTCAATTGGTGCCGGTCGCGACTGTTACGAATGGCGCGGAAAATTTCTTGACGTCGATCACCGACCTGCTTCTCGTGCGGGGTGAGGCGGGGCCGACGCTCTATTCGATTTCGAATGCGCCGGGCGGTATCTCGCAGATCCCGCTGACTGCGCGGCTGAATTCGAGCGATTTGGCTTATCTGAGCGAGAGTGCGGGGCTGGATGCAGCCGGGACGCTGACCGAGATTTCGATCGACGGCAGCCCGGCCTTGATGGTGACTGGAGTGGCTTCGGGTGCGTTTCAAGCGGTCTGGCTGAACCAGAATGACGGCGGAATCAGCGATGTGTTCACGCTGCCGGGCGCGGTTGCGCCGGGTGCGGTGCTTGCGATCGCGCCGCTGCAACTCGACGCGCAGAGCTTTTTCGTCGGGGCCCTGTCGCATGGCAGCGGGCTGCATGTCTGGCAGATGGGGGCCGGAGGCCGGATCACCGAGATCGCGCAGGGCATCGCGGGCGAGGTCTGGTCAGAGAATGACGTCCATGCGCTCGCCACGGTCGAGATTGAGGGCGCGCAGTATGTCCTTGCGGCTTCGGTGACGGATAATTCGCTGACTACGCTCGCGCTCGATACGCAGGGACAGCTGCAAATCGCCAGTCAGATCGATGCGCGCGACGGCCTCTTCATCAACGCACCGAATTCGATCGAGACGATCCAGGTGGGCGGACAGGCCTACGCGCTTTTGGGGGCCGCGGGAACAAGCTCGATCTCTGTCGTGGCGCTTGGTCCGGGCGGGCGGATGGAGGTCACCGATCAGATCAATGACGATCTGGGCACGCGGTTCGACGGCGTGACGACGCTCGAAACCGTGACGATGGGCGATCAGGTCTATGTGCTGGCCGGAGGCGCCGATGACGGCGTCAGCCTGCTTACGCTGCTGCCCGGCGGCAAACTGGTCCAGATCGGGACGCTGGCGGACGGGCTAGAGACCGCGCTTTCTGATCCGGCTGCGGCGGCGATGATCGCCGATGCGACCGGGCTCGATATTTTCGTGGCGGGCGACGTGCCCGCGAGCGTGAGCGATCAGGGGATGGGGATCAGCCATATCAAGGTGGAGTTGGGCCCTGCCGGTCTGGCGCTAAAGCTTGGCGATGGCGGCGATAACGCAGACGGAGGCGTCGAGAACGATCAGATTTCCGGTGGCGCTGGCGATGACCAAATCCGTGGCGGGGCGGGGGCCGACATCCTGCAAGATGGCGCTGGCGCGGATTCCCTTTGGGGCGGCGAGGGGCAGGATGTTTTCGTGCTCGACGCGGATGGGCGCACCGATTTCATCATGGATTACGAGCCCGGCATCGATCGGCTCGACCTCTCGAGCATGGCGTGGTTCTACACCAAGGAGGCTTTGGACATCGCCCCGACCGCGACGGGGGCGGATATCCGGATCGGCGATGAGCGGGTGATCGTGAATACCGCGGACGGCTCAAGCCTGAGCGCCGCGGATTTCGAAACCTCGGAGCTGCGCGATCTGTGGCATTCCGCGATCAACCCGCTCGAGGTCGGCGATATCCACAAGGAAGGTACCGCGAAGGGCGATCTGATCGACGGGCGCGGCGGCGATGATCTGCTCGTCGGCAATGACGGGTCGGATATTCTGCAAGGCATGGCGGGGGACGATCTGCTCAATGGCGGGCGGATTGATCGCAGCTACGATCCGTTCGCGGCACAGGTGTTCCGGGTCTATCAGGCGACGCTTGACAGGGCGCCCGATGGGAACGGTCTGCACTATTGGACGGACCTTCTGTCGAGCGGCGCGGTCGAACTGCAGGAGGTTGCGGATCGGTTCATCAACTCGCCGGAATTCCAGTCGAACTACGCGGAGACGAGCGACGCGGAGTTTCTGACGCTGCTTTACCAGAACGTGCTGGATCGGAGCCCCGATGATGGGGGGCTGACCTATTGGCTCGACCAGCTGGATCAGGGGGTAAAAAGTCGGGAGGAGATTGTTTTGGGATTTTCGGAAAGCCCGGAGTTTCGGGATTCGACAGAGATCGACACGCTCATGCTGAGCCATGCCAGCGCGCAGACGGATTTTACCGATGACGTGTTCCGTCTGTATCAAGCGACGCTGGGGCGCGAGCCGAACCTTGGCGGGATGATGTATTGGAGCGAGATGCAGGCGGACGGGATGGAGTTCCTCGATGTCGTCTCCGGCTTCGTCAATTCGCCAGAATTCACGTCGACCTATGGCAATCTCGACGATGCCGGTTTCGTCTCGCTTCTCTATCAGAACGTCTTGGGGCGCGCTCCGGACAGCGAGGGGCTGACATGGTGGGTCGATCAGCTCGACAGCGGGGGCTACACCCGCGAGAAGGTGGTCGCCTCATTTGCGCAAAGCCCCGAGATGATGACCCAAACGGCGCAGCCGCAGATCGATTGGTTTCGCTCCTTCGGCTTCGAGGATCAGCTCGATGGCGGCGAGGGGTACAATCTGCTGCAGGGCGGTGCGATGGCGGATCAGTTCGTCTTCCGCGCCGATGAGGACGGGCACCATGTCATTATCGACATCGAGCCCTGGGATCGGCTGAGCTTCGATGGCTTCAACTACAGCTCTGCTGCCGAAGCTCGCAGCCATATGGTCGAGGCGGGCTCCGGCGTGACCTTCACCGATCAGGGTGTCACGGTCGAATTCATCGATGCCGATCTCGGCCTGTTCAGCGACGGGATGTTCGACGTCTCGGGCTAGGCGAGTTCGGTTCGCAGCGCCGCAAGGTAGCGCGTAACTAGGGTCTGCGCGCGCTCCGGTGTCGCGGCTTCGGCATAGCAACGGCATTCGGGGGCGTTGCCCGAGGGGCGCAGATGGACGATCTCGCCCGAGGGGAAGGTCAGGCGCAGCCCATCGGTGCGGTCGATCTGTTCGGCCGGGGCGAAATCGCTGAAGAATTCAGCCCGGGCGGTTGGGTCGTCGGCAAGGCGGTCGATGAAGGCGCGCGAGCGGTCCGTCGGGACTTCGGCGACCCGGTCGGCCGCGGTGAAACGGGCGGGAAGCTGGGCGACAAGGCCGCTGAGCGCGGTGCCGTCCTGTTTCGCCGCAACAAGCGGAGCGACGATCGGCAGCAGGCAATCGCGCGTCGCGAGCGGCGCAATCGGCCCCGCAGGGCCCGTTGCGGTGAAGCCCAGGAGGAAGCCGCCATTGGGCTCGTACCCCACGACCTTCGCGGCGGGATCGGCATCGCGTGCCGCCTCCATCGCGGCGATCACGAAGGGCGAGCCGATCTTCGTGCGATGGATGCTGTCGAATTCGGGCATCGCATCGACCATCGTATTGGCGGAGACCGGCGTGCAGAGGATTTTTGCCCCGAGAAGCCGTGCGGTCAGCGCGCCCAGCACGTCGCCGGGGATCAGTGTGCCGGTCTCGTCGCTCAGCATCGGGCGATCGGCATCGCCATCGGTCGAGATAACCGCATCGAGCCCATGTTCCGTGCACCAGCCTTGCAGGGTTTTGCGGGTCTCGGGATCGACCGCCTCGGTGTCGACGGGGATGAAAACGTCGGAACGTGCGAGTGGCACTGCGGTCGCGCCCATCGCCTCCACCGCGGTGACGAGGATGTCGCGCGCGACCGAGCTGTGCTGATAGACGCCGATGCGCAGCCCTGCGAGGGCGTCCGCCCCGAACCCGTCGACATAGCGGGCGATGTAGCGCGCCGCGGTGTCCGCCCCCGGGATTTCGGGTGCCGGTTTTTCGGCTGCGGGTTGGTCCTGACCGAGCCGGTCGAGGATAGCGGTCTCGTCCTCCTTCGCGATCTCGCCATGCGGGACGTAGAACTTCAGCCCGTTGCGATCGGCGGGAATGTGGCTGCCGGTGACCATGACCGCCGAGTTGCCCGCCCCCATCGAGGCAAGCGCCAGAGCGGGCGTGGGAAGTGCGCCTTCGCGAATGGCGGTGAGGCCAGCGGCGCGGATCGCGGCGATGACGGTCTCGGCAATCGTGGGGGAGGAGGGGCGCAGGTCCCAGCCGACATGAACGGCTTCGCCCTGCGGGCAGGCCGAAATGAAAGCGCGGGTGTAATCGGTGACCAGCGCGTCGGTCAGTTCGGTGACGAGGCCGCGCAGGCCGCTGGTGCCAAATTTCGGTGCCATATGTCCTCGAATGCTGCGCCGTTGAAATTGGGCCGAACCTAGGGGGAGGGGGGCGGACAGGCAAGCACCGTGCGCCGCTCTCAAACACGGTTAACGCCGGGTTCCTATCGTCGGCCTCCATCGCAACCCAGCGCAGGAACTCCCGATGTCCGATCAGACCGCCAATCTCGCGCTGCCGCTTATCCTTGGCAGCCAGGCCCAGAAACACGTCACCCATAACGAGGCGCTGCAACGGCTCGATGCGCTCGTGCAGCTTGCGGTGATTTCGCGCAGCGTGACCGAACCGCCGATCGGTCCGCCGGAGGGGGCGCGGTATCTGCTGCCGACCGGGGCGCTGGGCGCATGGGCGGGGCAGGACGGCACGCTTGCGATCTTTGCTGCCGGAGCGTGGCAATTCCTGAGCCCGCGTGAGGGCTGGCGCGCGTTCGTGCTGGATGAGGCGGTGGAGCTGGTTTTCGCCGCGGGCGCTTGGGACGTGCCGCCGTTGCCGGAGTTGAGCCAGCTCGACGGGGTCGGGATCATGACCGGCTATGACGCGGTGAACCGGCTTTCCGTTGCGGCGGATGCCACGCTTCTGAGCCATGCCGGGGCGGGCCATCAGCTCAAGCTGAACAAGGCGGCGGAGGGTGAGACGGCGAGCCTGTTGTTCCAGTCGAACTGGTCGGGACGGGCCGAGATGGGGCTGGCGGGCAGCGACGATTTCGCGATCAAGGCGAGCGCGGACGGTGCGACGTGGTTCGAGGGGCTGCGCATCGACGCCGCCACCGGGCGCGCAGCGATGCCACAAGGCGCGGTGATCGACGGGGCGCTGAGGGGCAGCGGTGTCGTCGGCACGGTCGCGCAGGTCGGCGGCGTGTCGACGGGCGCCGTGATTGAGCAGGGCAGCACCGCCTCGGGCGATTACATCCGCTTTGCCGATGGTACGCAGATTTGCTCGGCGCTGGTGAGCCTCGCTTACGTCGCGGATTGGGCGCTGAAGGAGGACTGGGCCTATCCGGCGCAATTCGCGCAGGCGCCCTCTCTGAGTGTCGCGCTCGATGCGGATAGCCTCGCGGCGGGCAGCGCCATCGGCGCGGGCGCGATCTCCTTCGTCGGGGTCGAGGGCGTCACAAGCTCGGGCGCGCGCGCCGTGGTCTATGCCGCGAATGGCGCGAGTTTCCTTAGCGGCGAGAGCTGCGATCTGAGCGTCACCGCAATCGGGCGCTGGGTGTGACGCTTATTCGGCGGGGCGGGCGTGTGGTTTGCGTGCCCGGTCGAGCCGGGTGAAAATCTCGGACAGGCGGGCACTGTAGCGCGCGGCAATCGCATCGGCGCAGAAGTGGCGGCGCACGAAGGCTTCGGCCTGCGTCGCCTTTTTCTTGCGCGCGTCCGGGTCGCTGCGCGCCGCGCGGAACTGGGCGACGGCGGCGGCGTGATCCGGCTCGCCCCAGTGCATTCCGGGCTCGACATAGAGATAGTCCTGCGGCGCGACTTCTACCTCGGACGCGGGCACGAGCCACGCAGTGTCATCGTTGCAGAATTCCAGATTGCCGGAATAGCCCGTGCACAGGACCGGCACGCCAAGCGCCATCGCCTCGAGCATGCCGAACCCCCAGCCCTCGGAGCGATGCAGTGAAACGTATAGGTCTGCGCCAGCCATAAGCTCCAGCACCCCCGCGTGATCGAGCGTCTCGTCGAGCAAAGCGATGCGCGGGTCGGCTGCGACGAGCCGGTCGATTTCGGACCAGAGCGTGGCCTGCGCCGCATCGCAGACATGGCCGCGATTTTGCGTCTTGATCAGCAGGCGCACCTCCGCGTCCTCGGCGAAGGCTTCGCGGAAGGCGTGGATCGTCCCGAGCGGGTTCTTCCGTTGCACGAAGGAGAAGCTGTCGAAACTGGCGAGGCAGACGAAGCTTTCCTCGGGCCAATCGTTGCGCTGGCGCAGGGCGTTGCGCGCGTGGGCGCGGTCGATGGCGGGCGGTTCGGGATAGCACATCCCGACATTCACCACCGGCGTGTCGGTCTCTTTTCGGTAAACCTCGGCGCAGTATTCCGAGGGCACCCAGACCTCGTCGACAAGGTCGAGCGCGAGGTGATGGCAGGCCGGAGCGCGGTCCAACTCCCAATGCATATAGGCGATGTTGTAGGCGCCGGAGTAGCAGTCGGCGTCGACGGCATAGGCCGGGGGGACCGCGTCGCCATTCAGGTGCAACAGGTTGATGCGCGCGGGGCGGGGCGCACCGGTCTTGGCCCCGTTTTGCTCGGGCGTCGGATTGTCGCGCGCGCTTTCGACCGCGTTGAGCGTGACGTCGCAGCGGGACAAAATGTCATGCGAGAGCCGCGTCGATTGGCCCAACCCGGAGGCTTTCGCGAAGGGACCGTGGATCTGAACGTCGACGGGGGTGCCCTCGGGGATGGGGTGCGTGGCGGCGGCGATCCGATGGCCGTCGCGCGTGCGCAGGAAGGACATGCTGTCGAGGTCGAAACCTTTCTCGCGCAGCGCCGCAGCGTAGCGCGCGCGGGTGATCGGCGGGCCGGGATGCAGTTGCGAGCAGACATCCGAGAGGCGGCCTCCTTCGAGCAGCGTCTTCGTTTCACTGCGGGGCAGGAACAGCAGGATCTCGGGCCGCTCGACCGCGAGGATCATCGCGAGCACATGCAGCATCCGGCGGTGGCGCTCGGTCTTCGGCGAGAACTGAGCGAGCGGCGGGGTCGCTTCGCGCAGGGCCAGAAGCCCGCGGGTCATCGGCCAGGGGCTGGAGCCTTTCGTCTCTGCCAGCGTCTCGATCAGGCTGTCGGGGAGGAGACAATCGCCGAGCCCGAGCGACGGGACGTCGCGGAGCGCCCATGCGGCCGCGGCGTCCGGGTCGCCGGTCTTACCGAAGAGGTCCATCGCGCGGCTCGGGCCGCCGGGGCGGGTCTGCGCGTTGAGCCAGTCGATCGCGGCGCGGCTCAGCGGGATTTGCTGCGACGGGTGCTGCGCGGCGTAGCTGTCAAGATACCAGCGCAGGATGTCCGACACTGCCGCATCGCTGCCATCGAGGGGGAGCTGCTCGGCCATGCCGGCGCGATGGCGTGCGTAATCGATGAAGGCAAAGAGGGGTGCGGGCAGGTCTTCGCCATGCGCTGAGCGTGCCGCGAAAAGCGGTTGCTGCGCGGTCAGGTCGGGCATGTCCGTCTGCGCGGTGGACGCGGCGCGCAACGTGATGATCGGGCCATGCATATAGCGATGCAAGACGTCTTTCTCTTTCGGAAGCGGCGTGGCGTCGGGGTCGAAGCACAGCGTGGCGATTGGGCCGCTGCCGGGGATGTGGAGGCTGATCTCGCCGCCCGCGGCCTCTTGCAGGGCTGCCGATAGCGGCAAGGCGAAGCCGTGATTGCCCGCGCCGATGCCAGCCTGTGCAAGGTCGGCGCGAAACATAGCCGCGCGCCCCGAGATGAGCCGCCCGGCATTGCAATGAATTTCGATATCGAGCGGGGTGCCGTCGCCTTTCTTTGCGATCCAGCCGATCACCCTCCCGTTTTCGATCCGCTCCAGCGCGCCGCGATAGCCGCGCAGGCGATGGAGCAGTGAGACGGCTGACGGCGGCGGAACGAAAGTCGACATGCAATTCCTTGATCAAAAACAACCTTTGGTAGAGTCACCCTAGTCGATTGCGTGACAGTCGCAACCGTCTTGCGCCGCCCGAGATGCCCCGAACGGCGCGACGGGCCGTTATTGCGGCTGCCCCATCAGTTGCTGGGCAAGTGTCGCGGCGGAGCTTTCGCGGGCCGCGGCGATCTCGGTCAGGCTTTGCGTCACATCGGCGTCCAGCTTGGCGGCGGCGTCGGTGCCCGACAGGCCGAGCACGGGTGCGGCCTCCGACAAAGGCGCGTCGAACAGCGCCTGCGCGATCGCGAATTGCGGAGGGCCACCGCGCGCGCCGCTTTGAGAGCTCGTCGCGGCGGGAAGGACGAAGGCCAGCGCCGCCACGACCGAAAGCGCGAGCGCCAGCCCCATCGGCGCGCGTTTGAAGTAGGTGGTCATCGGCCGCCAGTTCTTCCAGATATGCAGCACGAAGGGCACGATCAGCACCATCGAGAGCCATTCATGCATCCCGTGGAACCACGCGCTGCCCCAATGGAAGAACAAGGCGATTCCTGAAATCATAGAGACGAGGAAAAGGCCGGTGATGAGCGGTGTGGCGTAGCGGTTGAGGATGGCGGGCATCGATGGCTCCTGTCGAATCGCGGCTGTGCTGACCGCGCGGGTTGTCGGATGTTAAGTTGCACGCGCATCGATGGATTTTCCGTTATCAAAGCCGGCTTGCAGTGGGCGCATGGCGTCCGCGGAGGGGCAGGCGGTCGCAACAGCCTTGAAATCCGCGAGGGGAGCAAGTATCTGGCGGCAGTTGCGCCGAAAGCGGCGCGGTATTTTCGGCTCAAGGGCGCCGCATTGGGCGCGTAAGGAACGACGACGATGGCAAACCCACTCCAGTTTCTCCAGCAGGTGCGCTCGGAAGCGGGCAAAGTGGCTTGGCCGAGCCGCCGCGAAGTTCTGCTGACGACCGGCATGGTGCTGGCGATGGCTGCGCTGACGGCAATCTTCTTCTCGCTCGTGGACTGGGTCATCCGTCTCGGCGTGACGCAGGTGATCGGGAGCTGATAGGCTTCCGGCGCTCTCCGCCAGACCTCATTCGCAGTTGCGGCAACGAAGTGATCGCGCTCCGGCCTTACGCTCTTGAAATCACAGGGCTCCGGCGGTAAAGGGGCGGGACTTTCCCAGAGGCGGCGTGCATCGATTCGCGTGGTGCGCGCTGTTTTTTATTCTGGGAGACACGGGTAATCCCGTGAAATAACAGGAATTTTCGGCGCTCCGGCGTCGTCGGCAAGGGGCAAAGAATCGGCATGGCGAAGCGTTGGTATTCGGTAAGCGTTCTCTCGAACTTCGAGAAGAAAGTCGCCGAGCAAATCCGTCAGGCCGTGATCGATCAAGGTCTGGAAGACCAGATTGAAGAGGTTCTGGTGCCGACCGAAGAAGTGATCGAGGTGCGTCGCGGCAAGAAAGTGACCTCCGAACGTCGCTTCATGCCGGGCTACGTGCTGGTGCGGATGGAGATGACCGACAAGGGTTATCACCTGATCAACTCGACGAACCGGGTCACCGGTTTCCTCGGGCCGCAGGGCCGGCCGATGCCGATGGGCGATGCGGAAGTGAACCGCATCCTCAGCCGTGTCGACGAATCGGGTGAACAGGCCGCGCCGCGCAGCCTCATCACCTTCGAGGTCGGCGAGAACGTGAATGTGACCGACGGGCCCTTCGAGGGCTTCTCGGGCATGGTCGAGGAAGTGGACGAGGCGGCGAGCCGCCTGAA
>NZ_DFRG01000121.1:11472-22151 GCF_002378135.1 Thioclava sp. UBA3469 | reverse complement strand
ACCGACGTACAGCCCCATGTGCCAGAGGGCGATTGCGCCGCCGCCAAGCGCCAATGCGATGCCGTAGCGCCCCACGCGGCCGTCCCGCCACCAAAGGCCGAGCCCGAGGACAATGGCCAAGGGGAACATGAAGGCGCGCTGGAACCAGCACAGCACACAGGGCGTCTGCCCCAGCACCTCGCCGACAAAAAGCACGGCAAGCGAGGCGACGAGCGCGATGATCCACGCCAGCCCGAGGGCTGTTTCTCCGGACATACGGTTCATGTCGGTCAGAACCTCTCTTCCAGATCGGCGAGTATCTCTTCGGCGGAGGTGCCGTAGGGCCACGAGTCGGCGAAGCCCGCGTCGGGATCGAAGAGGAACAAATGCGACGTGTGGCCCATCGTGTAACCATCCGGCGCCGCAGCCTCTTCGACGCGTTCAAAGAAGATCGGAAACGTCTCGGATGTGGCGGCGATTTGTTCCGGCGTGCCCGTCAGCCCGATGATGCCCGCATCGAACAGCGGGACGTATTCGGCGAGTGCGGCGGGCGTGTCCCGTTCGGGGTCGATTGTTATGAAAATCGGCTGGACCTTGGCGGCATCGTCGCCCAGACCGTCCATCACCGCCGCGACCTCAGATAGGGTCGTCGGGCAGACGTCGGGGCAGTTGGTAAAGCCGAAAAAAACCAGCATCCAGCGCCCCGCAAAGTCCTCCTCGGTTTGAACCATACCCTGGTGGTCCGTCAGTTCGAACTCAGCGAAAAAAGGCGGCTCGGCGTCAGTTCGGGCGCTATCGGCACGATAATCGGACCATAGCAAGAGCCATACGAAGGCAAGCGCTGCCACGCCTGCCAAAACCCAAAGAAACTTCTGTGCCGATGTAAGGGACAATCCTGTTCGCCTGTTTTTGATTCTTATTGCAAGTGCGGATACATCCTCTAGCCGCTAGAGGTTCAAGCACGAAATCATGGTATAGCTTGAACTCACGCGTCTGTGAAACCGACACTTGTTTATTCCGACGGCAAAACCTACACAAACTGTATCTTTTTCATGGAGGCGAAAATGCTCACGATCGGTACTCTGTCAAAGAAGACTGGCACGAAGGTGCAGACCATCCGGTACTACGAACAGATTGGGCTCATGCCCGAACCTGGCAGGACCGAAGGCGGGCAGAGGCGCTACGACAATGCACAGCTCGACCGGCTGTCCTTCATCCGCCATTCGCGACAACTCGGTTTCTCGCTCGATGCGATCCGCGAGCTGCTCGACCTCAGCGACCATCCCAACCGGCCCTGTGATGAGGCTGATGCCATCGCGCGTCGCCAGCTCAAACAGGTGGAGCAGCGCATGGCCCGCCTGAAGGCGCTGCGCACGGAACTGAAACGCATGGTTCACGAATGCAGCGGCGGGCGGACGGGAGATTGCAAGGTGCTTGAGGTGTTGCGGGACCATTCGGAATGCTTGACCGAACACGAGGAAATCGGGGCCTGAAGGAATTCAGCCAACATTCCGGCTGGAACGCAGATCTGCCGCAGAAGTTAATGTGTCGTACAACACAAGCTGGAACCACAAAATGGCCGCTAGACAAGATTCAATGGAGAGACGGACGCTTTGGATCGTTCTGGCGCTCAATATCGGTTTGGCCGTGGCTTTTTTCGCAACAGGCGCCTTCGGCGACTCAAGTGCCCTGATCGCCAACGGGCTCGATAACCTCTCCGACAGCTTCGTCTACGCGATCAGCCTTTTCGCTTTGTCCCGATCCGCCAAATGGAAACGCGGGGCGGCGAACGTTTCCGGCGGGCTGCTGATCCTGTTCGCTGCAGGCATCCTCTACGATGCGTGGCGCCGCTACATCGGTGGGTCAGATCCGCTCGGGACGATCATGATTGCAATGGCCCTGATCGCGGCGGCTATCAACGCAGTCTGCGTTTGGCTGCTCGCTAAGCTCAAAAATCCAAACGTCAATATCCGCGCGGCCAACACCTTCAGTTACAACGATTTCGCCGCGAACCTCGGGATCGTCGTGGCCGGTGGCCTCGTCGCTTGGCTAGGAACCAACTGGCCGGACCTTGTCGTCGGTGTGATCGTCGCCGGGATCGCGGCCTGGGGCGGTATCGACATCCTGCGCGACGCACACGGCGAACACCACAAAGCGGTTCACACGGACAAATAGTTGCGGGAGATTCTTTCTGAAAGAAAGGATTGAAGCTATAGTGACTATAGCAATTAGTCTTGTTCCAAGACGATTCGAGGAGCGACCCGTTGCAGATGATCGACCCCCTACTTGTACCCACCAAACTACTGGATTTTGATGCCGCGCCTCTTGCGCGTCTAATTGAGAACCGCAGCTGGCGCGGCTTATCCGAATACGATCGGATCGGAGCTGCCTATGATTTCGTTCGGAATGAAATCGCGTTCGGATACAATCGAGCTGACGACATCCCCGCATCCGAAGTGCTTTCCGACGGCTATGGGCAGTGCAATACCAAAAGCACGCTCTTGATGGCGCTGCTGCGTGGTGTCGGCATTCGTTGCCGGTTGCATGGGTTTACGATCCACAAAGGCTTGCAGCGCGGTGTTGTCCCTGAGCTGGTGTATCCGCTTGCTCCGCAGGAAATTCTCCACTCATGGGTCGAGATCGAATTTCAAGGTGCCTGGATCAACCTTGAAGGCTTCATCCTGGATGACGCTTTCCTCGATGTCCTGCAAACGTCATTCTCGGACACAGAAAGTCTCTGCGGTTATGGCGCGGGCACGGATTGCCTTGGCGCGCCTCCCGTCGCCTGGAACGGAGAAGATACCTACATTCAGAAAACCGGCATCGTGCAGGATTTCGGCGTGTTTGATACGCCGGACGCCTTCTATTTTTCCCATGAGCAATCCTTTGGATGGC
Organism: Thioclava sp. UBA3469; assembly: GCF_002378135.1. Taxonomy (NCBI): domain Bacteria; kingdom Pseudomonadati; phylum Pseudomonadota; class Alphaproteobacteria; order Rhodobacterales; family Paracoccaceae; genus Thioclava; species Thioclava sp. UBA3469. The sequence goes on along the minus strand of NZ_DFRG01000121.1, from coordinate 19,277 downwards.
TGCGTGGTGCCCTTTACCGTCATATCATACGCCACTGGATGAATGCGCGCGTTCGTGGTTTCCGCAGCGACCGCCTCAAGACTGACCGACGCGCGACACACGCGCATGAGGAGCCTGCCAATGCCACATGACCACGGGCACGCGCATATCGATCCGGATTCTGGCGATCGGCGGGTTGCCATCGCGATCTGGGCGAACGGGCTTCTTACCGTTGCGCAAATCGTCGGGGGCATATTGTCGGGCAGCCTGGCACTGATCGCCGATGCGCTGCACAACTTTTCCGATATGGCCTCGCTTGTCATTGCCTTTGCCGCACGCAAGATCGCGCGCCGCCCGGCCGATGAGCGCATGACCTTCGGCTATGGCCGGGTCGAAATCGTCGCGGCCCTGATCAACTACACCACCCTCATCGTGATCGGCTTCTATCTGATCTACGAAGGTGGCATGCGCATGATTGATCCACCCGAAGTCATGGGGTGGACCGTCGTCATTCTCGGTGGAATCGCGCTTGTGGTCGACACGCTGACCGCAATGCTGACCTATTCGATGCAGAAGGGGAGCGTGAACATCCGTGCGCTTTTTCTCCACAACCTTTCGGATGCGCTTGCTTCGGTCGCGGTTATCGTCGCTGGGTCGCTGATCATCCTTTACGACATGCGTTGGGTCGATCCTGCCATCACCATCGGCATCGCGACCTACATCCTGTATCTGTCTTTCACTGAAATAGGCGGCCCAATCCGAACCCTGATGCTCGGGAGCCCGCCGGACATCGACAACGAGGCCGTCGTCGAAGCGATGCGGAAAGTCGAAGGCGTCGCCGACGTCCACCACGTCCATCTCTGGCAAATGCAAGAGCACGAGGCTGCGCTCGACTGTCATGTCGTCGTGGCAGCCGAGGGATGGTCGAAGATCGAAGAGATCAAGAGCGCGATCAAGGAGCGGCTGAAGGAAGAATTCGGCATCAGCCATTCCAGCCTCGAATTCGAGCACGAGGATCGCGCTCATCAGAACGCCGATCTCTACGGTCACGGCAACGCAAGTGAAAAGGAGAAGACCAATGTTCAAGGAAACGCTGACCGAGCGTGATGATGTCATCGGGCTCGTCTGCGAAGGCAAGTTGACGGAGACAGAATTCAAGTAAATGCACGCGCTGCTTCATGAGCGTCTTGGAACAACCGATAATCCGGGTCTGGTTCTCGACCTTACAAGTTTCGAGGGCTACGAAGAGCCTTCGGCGATGCTAGAAGATCTGAAGGTCGACACCGCCCACGCGAACGATTTCGGTCGCATAGCGGTTGTCGGAGAACGCAGATGGATGGAATGGGGCGCACGGGTGGTCAACCTATTGACGGGCTCCGAGATGCAGTGGTTCGAATCCAGCGATACCGAGTCCGCAATTGCGTGGGCGCGTGACGGGTAGCCAGCGATTCTGCAAGAAAAGGACTCTGGCCTGGAAATTGACATCACATCAGATGCTTCACGATTAATGGAGGAACGGAACGATCTAAATGTAGTCAGCAACATTTGTCTGCTCGGATGAAACAATCCGATGCAGTTTGATGTCGACTTTAGGCTGCATAATAAGTCCCTACGCGCTGAATTCTTCGAAATTTAACATAAACTTCATTATGCGTCTTTATACTTGGTGTTGCGATAGTATAATATCGTATGTATGCTGGACTCCTGTCGCGTAGCCCTTAATTGTGAGATGGGAAATCCAACGAAATCAACGGCTGAGCTTTGCCCTTAAATATGAGATTTTGCCTTTAATTCTGATATTTTTGCCCTTAAACCTGAGACAGGGTTCACAGACATTTGCGGCAAATATCGATGGATGGTGATGGCGAAGACTGCGTTGCTGTTGGTGCTGAAGAGGCGCGCAGGGCCGCGGTGCTGCGCCCTCTTGTTCAGGCATATCTCAATGGGACTGGCAGCCTGGAACGTGGCATCAATGACGCCGTTTGGGAGCTTGGTGTCAGCAGGGCGACGGTCTGGCGTTGGATAAAACGGTTGGCGGAAGAGGGTGGGCGCACCAGCGCTCTGGCTCCGCGGAAACGGGGCCGCCCGACCGGGACGATGTTAATATCCAGCAAAGTCGAAGCGGTAATCGAGGAGCACCTTCGCCGCTATTTCTTGCGCCGGGAGCGTTCGAGCTTGTCGCGCGTCGTGACAGAAATCCGCAGCGCTTGCTGGCAGGAGGGCTTGCAACCGCCGACACGGCGAACGGTTCAGCGTCGTCTGGATGCGATGGATGCCCGCGAAGTTGCGAAGGCACGAGAGGGCGCAAAGGCGGCCCGCCAGAAATTTGCGCCGGTCACAGGTGAGAACAAGGCCAGTATGCCACTGGAGATCGTCCAAATTGATCATACACCGGCGGACATCATTCTTGTCGACGGCTTTGAACGCAAACCAATTGGGCGGCCTTGGGTCACGCTGGCGATCGACGTCGCAACGCGGATGGTGACCGGATATTACACCTCTCTCGAGGCACCTTCGCGTCTGTCAGTGGCGCTTTGCCTGACACAGGCGGTGGCCCTCAAGGAGGAACTTCTTGCGGAATTGGCGTGCGATGTTCCTTGGCCGGCACAGGGCAAACCGCACAGCATCCACGTCGATAACGGTCGCGATTTCCGGTCGCGCGCCTTTCGGTCGGCCTGTGCGGATTGGGGGATCGATCTGGTCTATCGACCGCCAGCAAGTCCTCACTTCGGTGGTCACATCGAACGGTTGATCGGCACCATGATGGGGGCCGTTCACCTGTTGCCGGGAACAACGCAATCCTCGATCGCGGCAAAGGGCGACTATGACGCCGAAAGCAAGGCCACGATGACGTTGAGCGAATTCGATCGCTGGTTTGCTCTGGAAATCTGCCGTTACAACAACAGCATTCATTCAAGTCTTGGCTGCACGCCCGTTGCCAAATGGGAGGCGCTCTCAGAGCAAATGACAGGCGACATCCCCTTCGAGATGGAAGCCTTTCAGGTGAGCTTCCTGCCGAGTGAACTGCGCAAGATCAGGCGTGACGGCATCCATCTGTTCCAGATAAGGTACTGGTCCGATGCCCTTGCAGGCCACATTGGGCGCGGGGATGGAAAGGTGGTCGTTCGCTACGATCCTCGCGATATCTCAATGATCTGGGTCGAACTGGACGATGGCCGGTATGTTGAGGCGCGGTACAGAAACCTGGAAATTCCGCCCGTCTCGCTCTGGGAATATCGCGAAGCGATGAGGAAGGCCCGTGCCCTTGGCAAGTCCGGGTCTAATGAGCTGGTGCTGGCTGAGCTGATCCGACAGCAACGCCAGATCGAAGCTGAAAGCCGGGGCCTGACGAAGGCCGAACGCAGAACCCGTGAAAGAAAAGGGACATTGAAGGGCACGAACTCGGCCGTCTCGACAACCGAAGGGCTGCGCCCGATCGATACGGGTGATACATCGCGCCCATTGTTCAAGGTGGAGAGATGGTGAATTGAGGGCAGGGACAACTGAAGAAGACGGCCGGATCGCCCTCATTCAATCGGATATCTGGATCGGCTTTCCTCGGGCGGAACAGGTGTTGGACCGCTTGCAGGGCATGATCGAAGCGCCACGACAAACCCGTATGCCTGGGCTTCTTGTGCATGGCGCCTCCGGGATCGGAAAGACGATGATTGCCCGAAACCTGTCGCGCAAGTACGCACCAGAATACGATCCGGCGTCGGGCATCACCCGCACACCGCTTCTGCTGTTGCAAGCGCCGCCCGCACCTGATGAACGGCGGTTTTACCTGCACATCCTGGCCGCCGTCGGCGCCCCGGCGACGGCTCTTAGCGCCCGCGCTCAAAATGTGGCTTCCCTCGAAGTCCGTGTCATCGCGCTCTTACGCGACCTTGGCCTGCGGATGATCATGATCGACGAGGTCCACAATCTCTTGGCCGGGACCCACCGCGAACAGCGCCGATTTCTCAATGTCCTGCGGTATCTCAGCAATGAACTCGAGGTGTCACTGGTCTGCCTTGGGGTCAGCGAGGCCGTCGATGCTATTCGCGGTGATATCCAGCTTGCCCGACGGCTGGACGAACATCATCTGCCAAACTGGCGCGACGATGCCGAGTTCTCGGACATGATCCAGACCCTTATTGCTGCCATGCCACTGGAAAAGAAGTCCAACCTGAAGGTCAAATCTCTCAAGCAGGTCTTGGCACTGACCGGTGGGGTGACCTCGCGCATCTTCGCTCTGGTCAAGGATCTTTCCATCGACGCCATTATCACAGGCGAGGAATGCATCACCGATGACGCAATCGCAAAATGGACGCCGGTTTGGTCGCGCCATGCGAACCCCCATCGGCGGCTCCAGAAGTCCCGGGTGTGAAGCCGCACCCGCTGCCCAAGACTGTCGCGCCGCTGCCAGACGAGTTGTTGTCAGGTTGGTTGTCTCGGCTGGCGGCGGCCAACTACTGTGATGATGCGGAACTACTGGCTCATCTCAGAATCGATACCGCGCATGGCACCGCCTTGGACTTCAACGTCGACGCGGCTGCGGCGGCGAAGATTGCCAACGCCGCACGGGTTAACCCAGATGTTGTTCGATCTTTGACCTTTCCGGCAATGACGCCACGAGAAGCCTCGCTGACGGCTCAGATGCCATTCCAGCATTGCATGCAATGCGCCAGAGAGGGTCTTTCGCTCAGGCATTGGAGGCGGGCCTGGGCATTTGACTGCCAAGTTTGCGGGACGAGACTTGTGCAGACCCTTGGCAAACTCCGTGAGGAACAAATATCTGGAAAACTGATATACCGAGCGCGCCGCGGGGCAGAGATGCTTGAGTGCGCCGCGCGCTCGCGCGGCCCCAAGCAACTTCGGCGCGCAATGCGCGCAGTCACCTTTGCCATGTCACTCAAAACCTTCCGCGGGGATCCGTCGTTCGCTGTCCAGAACCCCAGATCGGAAGTTAGGCTGTTCTGCCTCGCCGCAATCGCCGCCGCTCGATCTCATCCCTTGGCTAAGGCAGCCATCGTCAGCAAAAGCATCGACGACTATGCAAGGGTTGCTCTCTTGCGCGCCTTCGAGAAGGAGCCTCGATTGCTTGCCGCGGTTGATCACATCGCGCAAAGGTGCGCGAGAAACAGGGGCCCCATGACAGCCGTATCTCACAATTAAGGGCAAAAATTGTCGCCAAACGCGTCGCGTCTCAGATTAAAGGGCAACGCGACAGGTCTGATTGGAACTGGGCCGCGCGCGCCGCGTCGTGGTGCCCCCTATACCTTCGTGACCACAGACGCGTTCCTCGCAGCTTTCGGGCTGGAGAGCTTGCGCGATCTGCCAGACGCTGAACAGCTGAATGATGCCGGGCTGGCCGCGCGCGCCTGAAACTCACCGGGAATTTTTACAGCGCTTGCCGCTGCTGATCGAGCCGCGCGGCCGCCTGAACGAGATCCGCCAAATTCGGGCCAGCGGTGTTAGAGCAAGGCCCAGCTTTGGGCCGAGGCAGGACGGCATCGCTGAAAGATGCGACCAGTCCGCCCCAAGCTGGCGCAACCTGAGCGACGCGTTTCCAATAAATGATCGCGGAACTTCTTCGCGTTCCGAACGGCGTCGATTGCCCGTCCGTCAATTGCCAAAACAGCTGATAGCGATCCCGATGAGAGAGGCGCGCGATGGACATTGGCCGTCGACTAAATTGAAAGCAGGCTGATCCAAGAAGGTCCGGGAGTGATCGCCCCTCTGCCATTCGATGCCCTGATGCCTGCAGACGAAGCAGATCGTCGATCAGACGCTCCAGACGCCGAACTCCGTTGGCGGCGGGACGGGTGCGTTTGCAGAGGGCCGCGCCGCACCAGGCGCAGATCTGATGCGGCACAAGACGCTTCTGGCTGAACGGAGCCAATCCGCCCCCGCAAGATGGGCACCTGTCCCGAAGCCGACAACCGTGGTGAAAGCAAGAAACGCGTGTCGCGAGGCTCCAGCCTCGGCGAAAATAGGGCGTTTCGTCTTCCGTCAGACAAGCGGGACAGAACTGCAGCCAGGTAACCTGCCTCCTGGGTGCGCAACTCTGCTGAGGCGATGCCCGCAGGGGCAAACGCAGCCGGGCCAAGGGGTCAGGGGCAATGGTCAGAGCCGCGATGTCTTCCACGGGTATGCCGGTATGCTCTCGCAGAAACTGCAGGATGCGATCGGGCAACGCCCGATCAAGCCGCGCCGACCAGTTCTCACCCGGCGCTCCGAGAAGCGTGCCAAAATAGTGCGGAGGTATGCCGTTCGCGTAGGCGAGGCGGTGCAGCCAACTCGACAGAAGTTCACCTGGTGCGGGCATAATGCTCACTGGCCAACGGCTTCCCGCCACACTTTCATACCGCTCTGCAGGTGTGACGGATATCTCGGTCGGCCCAAACCTCATGTCATATCGTGACGCAAAGCGGAATTACGGCGCCTCGAGAGAGGCACATAGCCGAGGTCCCACAGGGTTGCGCCCGTGATCCGGCCCTCACCGCGCGAGATTGCCGCCACTGCGGCACGGGTGACGATCTCGACAACCTCGCCGATCAGCCCCTCTGACAGATCATGGATGATCTTCGCCAAGGGTTCGCGCGACAGATCGGAGGCTTCGGCGAGCGGCAGACTGGCTTCCAGGCTGTCGAGAAGCGTCGCGAATTCCTCGTCATACGGCCATCGTGGAATGGGGATCGTATCGAAACGTGAGCCCATTTCGTCCGTATCATGAACCGCATCGTAGATCGCGATTTCGCCGACAAGGACGGGTGAGATGTCATGCACCCGTGCGATCCGCCGCAAGAACGAGAAGATGGCCTTCACATCCTGGCGCCGCCCGCGCAACGCGCTGTGGAACTCGTCGAATATCAAAAGGCGCGGCTTCAGGCGCTCGAGAAGATGATCGACCTGATCGCCGGCGCGGGACAGGCTGCGCCAGCCAGCGGCTTGTGGTGCGCGCAATCCGGACAGGATGCTGGCATAGAAATGCGACAGCCCTGCACCTTCCCGGGTCTGGATCACCCACACCTTTTGTTGGTCGGCGGCACGCAGATGTTCGACGGCGAAGCGTTCGGCGATCATGGTCTTGCCGTTGTGGTAGGGACCGGCAAGCAGCAAACCGCGTGGGCGCAGGGATCGCGGTCGCTCGAGCAGCAGTCGCATCGCGTCATGCGCCGCGCCGGCCGCCGGATGGCTGATCCAGCGCGGCGCGCGCACATGGGCGATCCGCACTGCGTCATCGGCCTGCAAGAGTGGGACGGTGGCGGACATGAGGTGGTCCGGCACCTTACCAATCCTCGACCGGGAAGACGCGCCGCGGACGATCCGGGTCGAGCTTTGCCTGGGCCGAGGCGGAAGGCGCAGCGAAGTCGGCATAAGGCTTCTTTGCCTCGGTGGCATGCCGGGCGCGGGTCATCTCCTTCAAACGGCTTTTGGGGGTTTTGGCGGCGGCAACAGTTGCGGCGATTTCGCGTCGGATCGCTGATGCCTCCTGCACAGGGCGCCGCTGGATTTCGCGCCGCCTCTGTCGATCCGCCTGGTGCTGCCAGAGCGTGATCGGCTCGGCCAGTCCGTCCCGTCGCCTGACCGGCCGCCAGGCATGGGTATCCGGATCCTTGACGTAGACATGGCTGATGTCGCGAGGATCATAGCACAGATCCAGCGGCTCCAGCCGGTCACGACGCGCGACCAGCGGGCCCAGCCAGGGCTCGAAATAGTCGATGGCGAAGAGAGTGATGCCTTGAGGTGAAATTTTTCGCGTCTTGCGCGGCAGGAAATTCAGCAGCACATCGACAGGTGCATCGATCGGCTGGTCTTTCGGCTGGAACCGATCTTCCCAC
>NZ_DFRG01000121.1:1426-11121 GCF_002378135.1 Thioclava sp. UBA3469 | reverse complement strand
TGCGCGCATTCTGGCTCAGGTTGTGGTCGATGATCGCGAGCGCGATGCAGCGTTCAAGATCCGCGAAGCTGAGCCGTGCCCGCGCTTCCGAGGCATAGTCGCCCCGATCCGCGATGGAACGCCCCGTCTTGCCCGGCAAAGCCCGCAGCGCCGTGTTCACTTTCCCCAGCAGGCGTTCGACGACTCCGCCCCGATGCACGGTGCCCTTGTTCCGCATGCGAATGGAAATGCCATAGTCCGCGCATCCTCTGCTGAAGGTGCTGCTTTGGAATTCCTTGGCGGAATCGACGACGATCTGCTTTGGGCGACCGTGCATCGGCCAAGCATGATCGATACTGCGTTCTGCCAGCCAGTCAATCTTGCAGCACATCGCGTGCGCCAGACAAAGTGCCACAGACAGTCGCGACGGCCGCTCGAGGGTCAGGCAGAAGCCGATGATCGCGCTCGTCGCCACATCGGCAGCGATGGTCAGGTATGGCCGCCCGACTAAGACACCGTGGTCATCAATAACCTCGACAAACTGGATGTCTGCCGGCGTGTGATCGATCTGGACAACGTCGAGCGCGTGGTTAGCCCGGATGTAGCCCGGTCGCGGCTTCAGCCGGTGCAGGTGTTTACTATCCGACAGGCGGCGGCGGGCAATTTCTTCCGGGGTGAACAGGATGGGAATGCGCCGGGCGACAGTGACATAGGCGGGCGGAGTGTGCCCTTCCTCTGCGCAGCGGGTGCGGATCTCTTCAACGATCGGTGCAAGGTCCGGCTGCTCCGGGCGCAACCACATCTCCCGCAGGGTCACCGCGATGATGTTCTCGACTGCGGGGTTGATCCTCGGTTTAGCAGTCGCACGATGGCTTTTGTGTTGACCGTCGCTTCCAGAACGATCTCGTCCTCCACATTTAGCCGCTTTGCAAATTTCAGGATATGCTCGCGCTCAAGCTCCAGGCGACCGGCATCCCTGATCTTGCCGTTCTCCAGGATCGCCACTTGTGCGAAGGTACGATGCACATCGAGGGCAATGATCTTCATGATTGGCTCCTTTCAATGTTCAAAAACAAGGGAGCCAGCGGGCCACACGACAACTACGGATCCGCGCTCGCAGCGCAACCGGGCAAGTCGAAGGGGCGGCCAGATAACAACTCGAGCTCTCAGCTCATGAGATACTTCGGCCTGCCCGCCATTCGTGCTCCCAACACCCCAATCCCGGTGGGTCAATTCTAACCCACATCGAGGTATTATAAACCTCCGATTGGGGTGCCGAGATCATTCATGCCGGATAACAACATCGTTGAGCAGGATCACCGAGGCGTAAAACGGCGGATCAGGCCGATGTTGGGCTTCAAGTCATTCAGATCAGCAACTGCAACTTTGGACGGTATAGAAACGGCACACATGATCAGGAAAGGAGAGTTGGGAAGTGGTTGCCCCTTCGAGATCTATGCCAGTCTTGCCGCGTGACGCGCAACCGAGGAAGCGTCTTTCTTGGCCACACTGAACTTTGCGACGGAACCCCCTCTGTGACTAGCGCGTCGATCCAATCTATCCGGGTAGGGTCGTCAGTCGGACTCAAGTAGAAACTTGAAAAGCCGGGCCGCTGGGCCGGTCTCGGCGCTTGATGTGATTTGCGCGATGAAAAACTGCTTTCTCAAAGGCATTCCTTCGAGCCTTGCTCGTGCCAGCGAGCCCGAAGCAATTTCGCCTCGCACCGCCGTCTCCAGCACGATGGACGCGCCCAGACCGGCGGCCACGCTGCGCTTAACTGCCTCGGTCGAGCCCACATTGCCGATGGTGTCGACATCTTCTGCTTGGGGCCCTAGTGCTTCTGTCAGAAGGGTGCCGGTCCCGCTGCCGCGCTCGCCGCCCAGCATCTTGAGCGTCTTGAGTTCGGCAAAGCTGATCTCTTCGCGCGTGGCAAGTGGATGATCGCTTGGCAGGATGACGATCATTTCATCGCTGAGCCAAGGAGCCACCGTTACGGCGGGGTGGGAAATTGGCCACTCCATCGCGGCGATGTCGATCTCTTCGGCCAGCAACATCTGCGCAACGCGAGGGTTTGGGGCTGAGATGACCTCCCATCGCATCTGCGATGATGTCTGTTTGAGAAAGGATGCCAGCGCATCCGGCATGAAGTATGATGCGATGTTGCCGCTGCACCCGATCTTGAGCGACTCGGATAAAACGGCGGCCTGTGCCCTTTGAGTGGATGTAAGAATCTGCTGTGCATGTGGCAGGAGTCGCAGCCCGGCGTCGGTCAGGCGGCTGCCGCTATGGCTGCGCTGGATCAAGGGCGCGCCTAAGTCCTCCTCCAATTTCTTGATATGTTGCGACAGGGTAGGCTGCGCGATGCCGATCCGGACGGCGGCAGTCTGGAAGCTGCCGAGTTCGGCCAGCGCGACGAAGCTTTTGAGAACAGTCGGGTTCACGTCTCGAGCACCTCGGGATTGACGGCGTGGCGCGGCCGCTTGCCAGAAAGAAAGGCGATGATCTCATCGGCGGCCTCGGCTGCAATCTGGCGGCGCACCTCGCTGACTGCCGATCCGATATGCGGTGTCAGAACCGTTTGGTCACAGGCGAGGAGCGCTGGATGAACTTGCCTTGGCCGATCCGGGCGATGCCAATCCTCCATCTCGAACGTGTCCGCGGCATAGCCGGCAAGGCGGCCTGTGTTCAGCGCCTCCACGACGGCGGCCTCATCCACCAACGATCCGCGCGCGGGATTGACCAGATAAGCCCCTTGTTTCATCGCTGCTAGAAAAGATACATTCACGATGTGCTTGGTCTGGTCCGTCAATGGCAGCGCAAGGATGATGAAGTCAGACAGGCGGGTGAGATCATCGAGCGGAGCGTACTGCGCATCGAGAGCTTTTTCCGTCGTGGGGTCGAGGCGATTTTCGTCGAAGTAGATGCGCCGGCCTCGAAAACCCGAAAGGAGCCGCATTGTCTCGCGGCCCACTGCACCGCCGCCGATGATGCCCACGGTCGCGCCTTGCAGGCTGCCACCATAAAAATTGGGCCGCCACCCGGCGAACGTTCCTGACCGTAGATGCGCGTCTCCCGCACGCATGTTCCGTGCGAGCGCAATGCTGAGGCCAATGGCCAACTCGGCCGTCGGCTCGGTCAAAAGGTTCGGAACATAGGTCAACAGCACCCTGGCATCTGTGCAGGCCCGCTGATCAAGATTATCGAAGCCTTTCAATGCGCCGGCAATAATCTTCAATTTGGGGCAGGCGTCCAGAAATGGGCGGTCGACGCACTCGGTCATGAAGGCCATCAACGCCGATGCATCCGCGCAAGCCGCACGCAATTCGTCGTCGGCGAGTGGATCGCGCCCCTCGCTGGTCACGACATCCCCGTGCGCTGAAAGGCGTGCCAGCGTCTCATCTTCGATCCAGTTGGGCACTACAATTTTGACCATTATCCAACATCCTTAGCTGCGATTTTCCAATCACTAACAGCAAGGAACATATATCGCAATATGTAATAAAACTGTCATATATATTGCGTATCAAAGAACTAACAGAAGGAGAATCGGTGCGATGGATGGGTCAATGAGTATTATGGGACGTGATATTCTGAGCGTCGACGATGTCGAAGTCGTGTACCCGAACGGCACACGCGCACTCAATAAGACCACCTGCCAATTCATGGACGGGGAAGTGACCGTCCTTCTTGGTCCGTCGGGCGCCGGTAAGTCTACGCTTCTTCGCACTCTCAACCTGCTGACCCAGCCAAGCGCAGGACATATCGTGACATCGGCGGGCCAGCAGTTGAAGTCGCGCCGCGATATCCGGTTTCATCGGCGCGACACCGCCATGATCTTTCAGCAGCACCAACTGATCGGCCGCCTGAGCACTCTGCGCAATGTCCTCATGGCGCGTCTCGGTCGCCATTCTGTCTGGAGCAGTTTGGCAGGCTTTTCGCGCGCCGAGAAACACCTTGCGCTGGAATCTCTCAGCCGCGTGGGCCTCTTTGACAAGGCGCTGACACGCTGTGACAGCCTTTCGGGTGGCCAGCAGCAGCGCGTCGGCATTGCGCGCGCGCTCACGCAGGAGCCAAAGCTGATCCTCGCGGACGAGCCTATCGCATCGCTCGATCCAGCATCTTCGGACCGGGTGATGAAAATCCTCCGCGACGTATGCCGCGAAGACCGAATTCCCGTCATTGTCAGCCTTCACCAACTCGATTTTGCCAAGGCCTATGCCGATCGCATCATCGGCCTCTGTGATGGTGACATCGTTTTTGACGGACCGCCCTCGGCACTGGATAACGCCGCGCTGTCGCGCATCTACGGCGCGCCGGCCGATACGACCAACTGATCTTTCAACTCTTGGAGACTGCCATGAAGAATATCGCAACTCTCACCGCCATGCTGCTGGCCTCAACAGCCGCATTCGCAGCAGGCGATTATGATCCGGACACTTTGCGCGTCGCGCTGCTTCCTGATGAAAACGCCTCGACCGTGATCCAGGATAACAAGCCGCTGGCCGCGTATCTTGAAGAGAAGCTCGGCAAGGATATCGAACTGATCGTCACGACCGATTACTCTTCGATGATCGAGGCGATGCGCTTTGGCCGCGTGGATGTCGCGTATTTTGGGCCGGCCTCCTACACCATCGCCAAGGCCAAGATGGCGGATGGCGATCTGGACATCGAGCCGTTCGCCGCGCGCGTGACGGATGGAAGCACCACCTACCAGTCTGTCCTCATTGCCAATGTCGAAAGCGGTATCGACTCGATCGACGATATCGAAGGGTCGGGCATCGATGTGGCTTTTGGCGATCAGGCATCCACCTCGAGCCACTTCGCGCCGAAATACACGATGATGCTCGAAGGCGTGACGGAGGGCGATGACTATACCCAGAACTTCACGGGCGCGCACGACGCGGTGGCGCGCAACGTCGAGCTGGGCAATGCCGCTGTCGGCGGTCTGAGCCGTCCGATCTACGAGAGCCTGCTGGCCAAGGGGTCGGTTGATGCATCGAAGCTGATTGTCATCGGTTACTCCGCCGATATCCCACAATATCCTTGGGTTATGCGCACCGACATGACCGAGGCGCTTGAAGACTCAATCAAGGACGCCTTCCTGACGCTGGAGCCAGGGACCGACGCGGGCGATGCAGTCCTGACGCCGTTCAAGGCCGACGGGTTCGCAGCAATCACGGATGCCGACTACGACATCATCCGTGACATCCGCAAGAACCTGCAAGCCGACTGAGAATGCCCGAACTAGGAGACCGCCATGACCCGCCTCTTGACTGCCCAGCCTGCGCTGACCAACGCTGAAGATGTGCTGGCCGAGGACAGCAAGGGGCGGCGAAAGCTGCTCCTTCAAATCGCCGTAGTCGCCGCGATCGTCATTGTATCGCTATGGATGACCGGGATGCTAGATCGGAGCCGGTTGACCAGCGGCTTGCCGGCTATCGGTATCCTCGGCACTGAGATGTTCCCGCCGGATTTCGGCCGTTGGCGCGACTGGGTAGGACCCCTTGTCGAGACGCTGGCTATGTCTATCGCCGGCACGGCGCTGGCGGTCGCTCTCTCTTTGCCACTGGGCTTCTTGGCCGCACGGAACACATCGCCCAACAAGGTTATCTACCAAGTCTCGCGGGTCGTCCTGAATACGCTTCGCTCGATCCCAGAATTGATCATGGGTATAATTTTCGTTGCAGCTGTAGGGTTTGGCATGTTGCCTGGTGTTTTGGCCCTTGGCCTCCATTCGGTTGGAATGGTCGGAAAATTCTTTGCGGAGGCCATCGAGCACGCGCATCCTGCACCGATTGAAGCGACCGAGGCGTCAGGAGCCACGTCAATGCAAGTCATCCTGCATGGCGTCCTGCCTCAAGTCTTTCCGCAATTCGCAGATGTGAGCATGTATCGCTGGGAATATAATTTTCGAGCCTCGACCGTCATGGGTATGGTTGGTGCAGGCGGTATCGGCACTGAGCTCGTCGGCTCGCTCCGCCTTCTGGACTACCCACAGGTGTCAGCGGTTTTGCTGGTCATCCTCGCCTGTGTGACCGTTGTGGATATACTCAGCAATATGCTCCGTGCGAAGTTCCGGTGATTTAAGCAGATGCCAAGGTGATTTGCTCGAACAATGAGCCATCACCTCAACGGTTCAGTTTTCTTTCATGCCAGCTTGTTGCATGGGTCAAAATATGGGTGCAGGCGCCCCTTTCCCCGAACGACTATGCGGCACGTTTGAAGACCGCATGACCGAGGCGGGTCATGCGGTTGAGGGTCTTTGTGGCGCCCGATCTGGGCTTCGACGAGGGCTCTGCGATTGTATCCCGTTGCTGACTACCCTGCCATTCGGCCATGCTCGGCGATATGCTCTATGTGAGCGTTGCGCCCATCGCGTAGGCCGGGAACAGCGGTAATTAGTGGCGGGATGGTGATCTCGACATCGGGTCAGAACTTTTGGGTCAAGCAATCGGAAACTACGGTGCCATCATAAGCGGCGTCCGCCAGAACGCGGGTCACCTAGCTTGCGATCCCCACGATGAGGTCGGGCAAGGCGGTTTCGTCGCCGATCTGGTCTGTGGTCAACAGTGAGGCGACGATCTCACCGCTGTCCGGGTCATACCCGATGTGCAGTTGACGCCAGGATTTGCGGGTCTTTCACGTGCCATGCTTTTCGTCCTGCCAGCCCGAACCGCGATGGATCTTCAGGCCTGTGCTATCCACGATCAGCGTGGTGGGGCCACTGGATTGTGGCCTTTCGTCCACGACCGAGAGGTCAATCGCCCGCCGCGATAAGGTCGAGAAGTCTGGAACCGGCAACTCCACGCCCATCAGTCCAAGTAGCGACCGGACGAACTCTTGGGTCTGATGCAACGGCTGGTGAAAGATCAGCCCCCGCGTCAGACACGTCTCAATCGCGAAGTCCGAATATTTTGGCTGACCACCGCGACCCTTTCGCTTCGGCGCTGACCATCGCCCGGCAGCCCCGGCCTCAAGCCAGATCGTAACGTCTCCGCGACGGCGCAGAGCCTCGTTGAAATCCGACCAATTCGTCACCGTGTATTTCGCCTTGGAAAACTTATCGCGTCGACCAGCGTTGAATATATGCGGCATAGGGCGCTACCTTGAGGATATCAGAACCGGCGTCTTCGCCAAAATCCGCGACCCATGCAACAAGCTGTCAAATCACCACACCAAGATCACTCAGCGCGCGAAATCCCTTCGGAATGTCCGCATTATCACGCAGTTCCAGCACGAGGTGCGGGTCGCTTTCGCAAGCAGCCAAGGCACGGAAGACAGCTGTCCATTCGATTTCCCCTTCCCCCGGGGCTGTCGCGTAGCCCTTAATTGTGGGATGAAAAATCCAACGAAATCAACGGCTGTGCTTTGCCCTTAAATATGAGATTTTGCCTTTAATTCCGATATTTTTGCCCTTAAACCTGAGACAGGGTTCGCAGCTTCGTATGGCAAATATTGATGGATGATGATCGCGAAGACTCCGTTGCCGCTGGTGCTGAGGAGGCGCGCAGGGCGGCCGTTCTGCGTCCGCTTGTTCATGCATATCTCAAAGGAACTGGCAGTCTGGAAAGTGGCATCAATGATGCTGTTTGGGAGCTTGGTGTCAGCAGGGCGACTGTCTGGCGCTGGATAAAGCGTCTGGCCGAAGAGGGTGGGCGCACCAGCGCTCTGGTACCGCGGAAACGGGGCCGCCCGACTGGTACAACCTTGATATCCGGCAAGGTGGAAGCGGTGATTGAAGAACATCTTCGCCGTTATTTCTTAAGGCGGGAACGTCCAAGCCTGTCGCGCGTCGTGACAGAAATTCGCAGCGCGTGCTGGCAGCAGGGCTTGCAACCGCCGACACGTCGGACGGTTCAGCGCAGGCTGGATGCAATAGATGCCCGCGAAATTGCCAAGGCACGCGAAGGCGCAAAGGCGGCCCGCCAGAAGTTTGCGCCGGTCGTAGGCGACAACAAGGCAAACCAGCCACTGGAGGTCGTGCAAATCGACCATACGCCTGCGGACATCATTCTCGTCGACAGTTTTGAACGCCAACCAATTGGGCGGCCTTGGGTCACGCTGGCGATCGACGTCGCAACGCGGATGGTGACCGGATATTACACCTCTCTCGAGGCACCTTCGCGTCTGTCGGTGGCGCTTTGCCTGACACAGGCTGTGGCCCCCAAGGCGGAACTTCTGGCGGAATTGGTGTGCAATGTTCCTTGGCCCGCGCAGGGTAAACCGCATAGGATCCACGTCGATAACGGGCGCGATTTCCGGTCGCAAGCCTTTCGGTCGGCATGTGCGGAATGGGGGATCGATCTGGTCTATCGGCCGCCAGGCAGTCCTCATTTCGGAGGGCACATCGAACGATTGATCGGCACGATGATGGGGGCCGTGCACCTGTTGCCTGGAACAACGCAATCCTCGGTCGTGGCCAAGGGCGACTATGACGCCGAGGGCATGGCCACGATGACCTTAAGCGACTTCGATCGCTGGTTTGCTCTGGAAATCTGCCGCTACAACAACAGCATTCATTCAAGTCTTGGCTGTACGCCCGTCGCCAAATGGGAGGCACTCTCAGCGGAAATGATGGGCGACATCCCCTTCGAGATGGAAGCTTTTCGGGTGAGCTTCTTGCCGAGCGAACTGCGTAAGGTCAGGCGTGACGGCATCCATCTGTTCCAGATACGGTACTGGTCGGATGCTCTTGCAGGCCACATTGGGCGCGGCGATGGGAAGGTGGTCGTTCGCTACGACCCTCGCGATATCTCAATGATCTGGGTCGAATTGGACGATGGCCGATATGTTGAGGCGCGTTACAGAAACTTGGAAATTCCGCCCGTGCCGCTCTGGGAATATCGCGAAGCCATGAGGAAGGCCCGTGCCCTTGGCAAATCCGGGTCCAATGAGTTGGTCTTGGCTGAGCTGATCCGACAGCAACGCCAGATCGAGTTTGAAAGCCGGGGCCTAACGAAGGCCGAACGCCGATCCCGTGAAAGAAAAGGGACATTGGAGGGCACCAACTCGGCTGTCTCGAAAACCGAAGGGCTGCGCCCGATCGACACGGGTGATACATCGCGCCCATTGTTCAAAGTGGAGAGATGGTGAATTGAGGGCAGGGACAACAGAGGAAGACGGTCGGATCGCCCTCATTCAATCGGATATCTGGATCGGCTTTCCGCGGGCCGAACAAGTTCTGGACCGTTTGCAGTGTATGATCGAAGCGCCAAGGCAAACCCGTATGCCTGGCCTTCTTGTGCATGGCGCATCCGGGATCGGAAAGACGATGATCGCCCGCAACCTGTCGCGCAGATATGCACCGGAATATGACCCAGCATCGGGAATTACGCGAACGCCGCTCTTGCTGTTACAAGCACCGCCAGCTCCCGACGAACGGCGGTTCTATCTGCACATCCTGGCGTCCGTCGGGGCACCGGCCACGGCACTGGGCGCGCGCGCTCAAAATGTGGCCTCCCTCGAAGTCCGTGTTGTTGCGCTTTTGCGCGACCTTGGCCTGCGGATGATCATGATCGACGAGGTCCACAACCTCTTGGCCGGGACCCACCGCGAACAGCGACGCTTTCTCAATGTTCTTCGTTATCTCAGCAATGAGCTCGAGGTGTCACTGGTCTGTCTTGGGGTCAGCGAGGCCGTCGACGCCATCCGTGGTGATATCCAGCTTGCCCGACGGCTGGACGAACATCACTTGCCAAACTGGCGCGACGATGCCG
>NZ_DFRG01000121.1:0-1057 GCF_002378135.1 Thioclava sp. UBA3469 | reverse complement strand
AAAGAAGTCCAACCTGAAGGTCAAGTCACTCAAGCAGATACTTGCACTGACCGGTGGGGTGACCTCGCGCATTTTCGCCCTGATCAAGGATCTTTCCATCGACGCCATTGCAACAGGTGATGAATGCATCACCAATGACGCAATCGCAAAATGGACACCGGTTTGGTCGCGCCATGCGAACGGCAATCGGCGGCTCGAGAAGTCCGGGGTGTGAAGCCGCACCCGCTGCCAAAAACTGTCACGCCGCTGCCAGACGAGTTGTTGTCAGGTTGGTTGTCTCGGTTGGCTGCGGCCAACTACTGTGATGACGCCGAACTGCTGGCTCATATCAAGATCGATACCGCGCATGGCACCGCCTTGGACTTCGGCATTGACGCGGTGGCGGCAGAGAAGATTGCCAGCGCTGCACGTGTCGCCCCAGACGTCGTGCGATCTTTGACCTTTCCAGCAATGACGCCACGAGAAGCCTCGCTGACGGCACAGATGCCATTCCAGCATTGCCCGCAATGCTCCCGAGAGGGCCTTTCGCTCAGGCATTGGAGGCGGGCCTGGGCATTCGACTGCCAGGTTTGCGGGACGAGACTTGTGCAGACGCTCGGCAAGGACGGTGGTGAACAGATGCCCGAAAAGCTGATAAATCGTGCGCGCCACGGCGCAGCGCGGCTTGAATACGCCGCGCGATTACGCAGTCTCAGGCAACTTCGGCGCGCAATGCGCGCGGTCACCTTTGCCATATCATTAAAGGCCTTCCGCGGAGATCCGGCATACGCTCTTCAGAGCCACAAACCAGAAGTGAGGCTGTTCGGCCTTGCTGCCATTGATGCCGCCCGATCACGTCCGCTGGTCAAAGCGGCCATCTCAAGCTCCGGCATCGACGACTATGCAAGGGTTGCTCTATTGCGCGCCTTCGAGAAAGAGCCACGTCTGCTTGTTGCGGTTGATCATATTGCGCAAAGGCGCGCAAGAAGCACAGGCCCGACGAAAGCCGAATCTCGCAATTAAGGGCAAAAATTGTCGTCAAACGCGCCGCGTCTCAGAATTAAGGGCAACGCGACAT
>NZ_DFRG01000188.1:3613-4232 GCF_002378135.1 Thioclava sp. UBA3469 | reverse complement strand
ATATCCCCGCCGGAGGCATCCGACGGCTTTCGGCGCGCGCAGTCTCAGATCGGCGCGCAGGCGGTTTGCAGCCAGGCCTTGGCGCGCTCGCTGACCTTCGGCGCGATCCGCTCCAGCACCTCGGCGTGATAGGCGTCGAGCCAGTCGCGCTCTTCGGGACCAAGCAGCTCGACATCGATCAGGCGGCGGTCGATCGGCACCCAGGTCAGCGTCGAGAAGGACAGTTGGTCGCGATTGTCGCCCTTAGCCTCGGCCTCTTCGGTGAGGATCAGGTTCTCGATCCGGATGCCGAATGCGCCCTCGCGGTAATAGCCCGGCTCGTTCGACAGGATCATTCCGGGTTCGAGCGACAGGGTCGACACCCGAGAAATCCGCGCGGGGCCTTCGTGCACGCAGAGCGCAGCGCCGACGCCATGGCCGGTGCCGTGATCGTAATCCCAGCCCTCGGCCCAAAGCGGCGCACGGGCGAGCGCATCGAGATGGGCGCCTGCCACGCTGCGCGGGAAGCGCGTGCGCGACAGCGCGATCATGCCTTGCAGCACGCGGGTGAAGGGGCGTTTCGCATCTTCCGGCACATCGCCCACGGCGACGGTGCGGGTGATGTCGGTGGTGCCGTCGA
>NZ_DFRG01000188.1:1902-3304 GCF_002378135.1 Thioclava sp. UBA3469 | reverse complement strand
GGGTGATGTCGGTGGTGCCGTCGACATATTGGCCGCCCGAATCCACCAGCAGCAATTCACCCGGTTTCACGGGCCGGTTGGTGTCCTCGTTCACGCGGTAATGGACGATCGCGCCATTGCCACCCGCGCCGCAGATCGTCTCGAAGGAGATGTCGATCAGCGCGTTGGTGTCGCGGCGGAAGCCCTCAAGGGCGGTGACCACGTCGATCTCGGTCAGCTTGCCTTTCGGGGCTTCCGTGTCGAGCCAGCTCAGGAACTCGACCATCGCTGTGGCGTCGCGCAGATGCGCCGCCTCCATGCCTGCGACTTCGGCGGCGTTCTTGCGCGCTTTCGGCAGGATGCAGGGATCGGGCGCCTCATGGATCTTGGTGTCGTGATCGGCCAGCAGCAGCGAGACGGCCAGCGGTGCGCTGTCGGGGTCGACAAGCACCGGGCCTTCGATCGCCTCCAGCGCGGCGGTCAGGCTGTCGGGCGGCAGGATCGAGACCTCGTCGCCCAGATGGGCGCGCAGGTCGGCGTCGAATTTCGCGTCATCGGCAAAAAGCTTCACCGCGCCATCGTCGAAGAGCACCGCGAAGGACTGCACCACCGGGTTGCGGGGAATGTCGGAGCCGCGAATGTTGAGAAGCCAGCAGATCGAGTCCGGCAGGGTGAGGACGGCGGCCGCGATATCGTCGTCGCGCAGCGCTTCGGCCAGACGGGCGCGTTTCTCTGCTGCCGTTTCGCCTGCGAATTCCGGCGGGTGAATGCGGGCCGGTTCGGCGGGCGGGGCAGGGCGGTCGTTCCAGACGCGGTCCACGAGGTTCTCGCTCTCGATCAGCGCGATGCCGGTGCCTTCCAGCCCCTCGCGGATTTTCGCGATCTCGGATTTGGTATGCAGCCACGGATCGAAGCCGATCTTGGCGCCTGCGTGTGCGTGGTCCTTGAGCCAGTCGGCGGGTTTCACCTCGGGCCAGTTCACCGGCGTGAAATGGCCGAGCGAGACCTCGGCGCGCACCTGCACCCGGTAGCGGCCATCGACGAAGACGCCCGCGATCTCGGGCAGGGCGATGCAGAAGCCTGCCGATCCGGTGAAGCCCGTCAGCCACCCCAGCCGCGCATCGCAGGGCGCGACGTACTCTCCCTGATGCGCATCGGCGCGGGGAATGATGAAGCCGTCGAGCCCCGCTGCGGACATGGCTTCGCGCAGCGCCGCCAGCCGGGGCGGGCCCAGTTCGGGGCGCGATTGCACCGAGAAATCCTGAAACATCAGATAGCCTTCTTGATCCCGAGGAAGCGGGCGCGGGCCCGCGGATCGCTGTCGAAGAGGGAGGCGAGCTGCTCGGTCATGGCGCCCGCCAGTTGCTCCACATCGGTGATCGTCACCGCGTGCTGGTAATAGCGCGTCACGTCATGGCCGATG
>NZ_DFRG01000188.1:0-1579 GCF_002378135.1 Thioclava sp. UBA3469 | reverse complement strand
CGTCATGGCCGATGCCGATGGCGATCAGTTCCACCGCGCGGCGGCGCTCCACCATCGCGATTACGTCGCGCAGGTGTTTTTCCAGATAGATCGCAGGGTTCACCGACAGCGTCGAGTCGTCCACCGGCGCGCCGTCCGAGATCACCATGAGGATTTTGCGCTGCTCCGAGCGGGCGAGCATCCGGCGATGCGCCCATTCCAGCGCCTCGCCGTCGATATTCTCCTTCAGCAGGCCTTCCTTCATCATCAGGCCCAGATTGGCCCGCGTCCGACGCATCGGCGCATCGGCGCGCTTGTAGATGATGTGGCGCAGGTCGTTGAGGCGACCAGGGCTTTGCGGGCGGCCATCGGCGAGCCATTTCTCACGGCTCTGACCGCCTTTCCAGGCGCGTGTGGTGAAGCCGAGGATCTCGACCTTCACGTCGCAGCGCTCTAGCGTACGGGCGAGCACGTCGGCGCAGATCGCCGCGATCGAGATCGGGCGGCCGCGCATCGAACCGGAATTGTCCAGAAGCAGCGTCACCACGGTGTCGCGGAACTCGGTATCCTTCTCGACCTTGAAGCTGAGCGGCGTCGTCGGGTTCGCGACAACGCGGGCGAGGCGGCCCGCATCGAGCATCCCTTCCTCGCGGTCGAATTCCCACGACCGGTTCTGCTGTGCCTGCAGGCGGCGTTGCAGCTTGTTGGCGAGCCGCGAGACCGCGCCTTTCAGCGGATCGAGCTGCTGATCGAGATAGAGGCGCAGACGCTCCAGCTCGGCCGGTTCGGCCAAGTCCTCGGCGGCAATCTCCTCGTCGAATTCGGTCGTGTAGACGGCATAATTCGGATCGGCCTGCGAATGCGGCGGGGGCGGCGGTGGCTCCAGCGGCGCATCGGCCTGCGGCATGTCCATCTCGTCGCTCATTTCCTGATCGGCGAGATCGTCGGAGCTGACGGAGGTCTGGGTCTGGTCGTCCTGCGCTTCCTGGCTGGATTCCGGCGTGGCCTCGGCCTCGTCGTCCTCCTGCTCGTCGCGGGCCTGATTTTCGCCCTGTTCCTCGTCGGCGTTCTCTTCCTGCTCGTCCTCGGCCTCGTCGCCCATATCCTCGTCGGGATCGTCGCCCAGCTGATCGGCATAGCCGAGATCGGCGATCACCTTGCGGGTAAGACGTGCGAAGGCGGCCTGATCGGCGAGGACGTGGTTGACGTTCTCCAGATCGTCGCCCGCCGATTGCTCGATGAAGGGGCGCCACAGGTCGAGCACGTTATCCGCGCCGGGCGGCAGTTTCCGGCCCGTCGCCAGTTCGCGCACGAAATAGCCCGCGGCGACCGAGAGCGGGGCCTCTTCGGGGGCGCGGATCTGGGCATAGCCCTTGCGTTCGGCCTCATGGGCGATCTTGGCGTCGATATTGCTGAGCGTGCCGGGCATGTCGCGCGCGCCCAAGGCTTCGCAGCGCGCGGTCTCCATCGCCTCGTAGATCGCGCTCGCCAGATCGCCCGAGGGCGCATAGCGGCTGTCGATCGCGGCATCGTGGTGGCGGCGGCGCATCGCCATCGCATCGGCGGTGCCGCGCGCGAGCAGAACCTCGTCGCGCGTCAT